>CAYSHQ010000491.1:0-1977 GCA_964430835.1 uncultured Lentisphaerales bacterium | reverse complement strand
CCTGCCTCGTGGGCAGCGCCGTGGATTGCCGCACCATGACCTTCGGCACCTGGGCACAGGTGCAGGCCGAGATCGACAAGACCATCGCCCTGATACCCAAGTGCCGCGGCCTGATCTGGGCGGTTGGCAATCACATCCCGGCCAACATCAATCCTGACATGATCGTGCAGTATCTGGAGTACACGCGCAAACATTGGGCGCGCAAGTAGTGCTCCGCAGCATGGCGGAGGGCGGCACGCCGAAGCGTCGCTTGAATTCGCGGCTCAGGTGAAAGGGGCTGGAGAAGCCGAGCAGGCTGGCGAGATCCTTGATGCTGGCCTGGCCGAGGCGCAGGTGTTCCTTGGCTGCATCCAACCGCAGGCGCCAATAGAAGAGCTTGGGCGGAATGCCGGTGACGGCCGCAAAGGCGTTACGAAAGAGGCGTTCGCTCATGCCGGCGCTGGCGGCCATGGCTGGAATCGTCCAACTGCCGTCCAGCCGCGTGTGCATGGTTTGCACCACGCGCTCAATGGTTTCGCGCCGTTGCAGTGGCAGCCTTGTTTCCGCTGGCGGATTGGAGCGGTTCGCCAGCCAGCCGGTCATCAGCCACCCCAGTCCGGCGGAGGCCTGCATGCGCCGCAGGGTGTTGGGGCTGCGCAGCGCCGTCATGATCTTCCCGATGGCGGCCGACTCCGACGGCCTCTGGAGCGGGCTGCGGATGAGCTCTTCCAGTCCGCAGGGGAGCGACCCGTTGGCGCTGAACTCAAACCACCAGAACGCCCACACCTTTGCGGCGCAGTGATAGCGCTGGATGGCGGAGTTGCGCACCAGCAGAAAGGTGCCGGGTTCAAGCTCCAGCGTGCGGTGGCGCAGCACTAGGCGGCCCAGGCCGCGGTGCGTGCGGATGGCGATCAGGAGGTCGGCCACCGGACCGGTGCGCCAGATGTCGTAGGACGGCCCCTGCGCGACGTTCCAGACGGTGCGCAGCGTCAGGCCGGCCAGGCCGGTCGCATCCCGGGTTCCGGCATACACATTCCGCATAGGCATGCCGAAATATATATGATTTCTGCCGGCCGTGTCATGTCCAGATTTATGAAATTGATGTATAAATATCGACATTGAGCGGCTGACCAGGCCGCCTACATGCCTAAAACGGCTAACCAACACCCGGAGGAACCCGCATGACAGCTCGCGAGAATCTCTTACGTCTCTACCGGCGCCAGGGTTATGAGCACGCGCCGGTTGAGTTCGGCCTTTGTCCGTCGCTGCAGGAGCAGTACCGGCAGCGGGCGGGCAACCAGTCCTTCGAGGAGTATTTCAGCTACCCCGAGGGGTTCGGCATGCAATGGACCCCCTGGCCCCACTGGAAGCCGCGCGATCCCGTGGACTATACGCGCTACTACGACACACCCTTGAAGCCCGGGACCCACGTGGATGCTTATGGCGTGGCCCACGAACCGGGGAGCGAGGCGGCGCAGCACATGACCTACATGCGTCACCCGCTCGGCCGGGCCACCTCGGCGGAGGAGCTGCTGGCGTATCCTCTCCCGGAGACCGACACCGAGAACATCGAGCATATCCGGAAAGCCGTGGCCGAGGCCCACGCCAACGGGCGGGCCGCCTTCGCCGGCATGGCCTGCACCGTCTGGGAGACCGCCTGGTACATCCGGGACATGACCCAGCTCATGATGGACATGACGCTGGAGGACGAGAAGGCGACGATCATGCTCGACCGGATCACGAAAGAGGCTTGCGCCCGCATCGGCGTTTTCGCCGCGGCCGGGGTGGACGTCGTGGAGCTGGGCGACGACATCGGGATGCAGAGCACGATCATGATGTCCGAGGAGATGTACCGGACCTGGCTCCAGCCGCGGCTGACCCGGGTCATTGCGACCGCCAAGCGCATCAAGCCCGACATCCTGATCAAGTATCACACCTGCGGCTACGTGGAGCCGTTGATCCCCAACCTGATCGAGGCGGGCATCGACATCCTCAATC
>CAYSHQ010000490.1:0-1982 GCA_964430835.1 uncultured Lentisphaerales bacterium | reverse complement strand
ATCGTCACCGAGCAGAGCACCCGCGAGTTGCGTGACTTCCCCGTGCTGGTGGCGGCCCATCCGGGTGCCAAGGCGTCGTGGCAGGTGCTGCCGCCCACTGTCGCCGTGCGCCTCACCGGCCGTGCCGAGGTTGTGGAAGCCCTGACACCGGAGGCGCTGGTCGTGCTGGTGGATGCGCGACGCGCGCCCGCCGACGAGCCGGTTCTCCAACCCATTCTGGTCCACCTGCCACCCGGCGTGGCGCTGGACGCCGTGGAATGCGTCCCACCCAACGTAGTACTGCTGCGCAACGAAGACCCCGACACGCCCTGAGCGCGTGAGTGGCAGTACGAGCAAACCGTAAACCATGAAACCAATTCTCTGGCGCCGCACCTGGCTGGGCAAGTACCTCCGGCACCTGCCGCGCGTAAAACATATCCGCGGGACCTGGTTGCACCGCCGCTTCGGCGACCGCCTGTTGCATAGCGAACTCTGGCATCCCACGCGGCGGCGCTTTGCCGGCGGCATGGCGGTGGGTGCCTTTTTTGCCATGATCCCCGCACCCGGCCAGACGTTGGGGGCCGGCCTCCTGGCCTACTTCACGCGGGTGAACGTCCCCGCCGCCATCGCCGGCACCTGGATCAGCAACCCGCTGACCATGCCGCTGTGCATATACGTGCAGTACCGCCTGGGCTGCCTGATCCTGGGCCACGGGCCGGGGGAGGTTCCGACCCACGATCTGATGATCATTCTGAAACATGCGCCCTTCCCGTTTCTGGTGGGCGTGTTGCCCTCGGCCGCGATCCTCGCGGTGATCGTCTTTCCCCTCTCGCTCGTACTATGGGATCTGTCCACCGCGTGGCTCCACACCCGCCACGCGCGCCGGACCGCCGACCGGACACCGACGCGCGCCAAGGAGTAAGAACCCAGGCGGCTAGGGCTCATGCCGGGCGGTCGACAGCGCGCCGTGCGCGGAACACTCTGGCTCCTGGCCCAGCGGCTTGATGGTGTAGTGGCCACCCTTGCGACAAATCAGCCTGTCCAGCCCACCCTTGACATACTGCGAAACCTCTGCCGCCGGCACGGTCGCACCATCCTGATAGTTGTGTGCCGTGGCCGCCTGCTCCTTGGCATTCTCGATGATCCGCAGGTTGTTAACGCAGGCCGCGCTGCGGCTCATGCTTCTGGCCTTCATGAAGGACGGAATGGCGATCGCCGCCAGCAGGGCGATGACTGGAATGATACAGGCACAGACGATCGCGGCGATCACCCCGCCGGACATCCCACCGGCGGGTGACGTCGCTACGGGCAGCGCGGTGCGCGGCGCGGTCGTGGCACTGGTGCGGGCCAGTTCATTGACGCTCGCCTGCATCATCCCGAGGAAAACGGGCGTGAGGATCGTAAATCCAAACAGGGTGTTGATGTACGGGATAACCTTGAAGATGCATGTCGCCGTCGCCAAACCACAGAGATTGCCGGGAGCCAGTCCATACAGGTCACGCTGCTCGTCGATACGCAAACAGAGGCGCCGGTACGTAAAGAAAATCCAGTACAAGTTGAAGAGCGGGATGAAACAGAAGCCTACGGCCCGGCCGGCCGAGGGATCATCCTTTCGCACGCGGCAGATCTTCCCATGCATCAGGTTCAACCAAATGAACGTGAAGATGCCTAATGTCACGTAGTGCAGCAGGATTGCCACCGCGACGGGAACGTCGTTAGTTGATGCGGCGAGCCCGTGCCCGCGCCGGCGCACGGGGGCAGCGCTGGGGGCGCGCCGACCTGCGGCGTACAGGGAAACACGGTCCCGATCGCCTGCCATTCCGCCATCCCTTCACACCAACACAAATCCGAGCTGCTGAGGATGCCAGCGGCGATCTGTTGCCGGAGCGTCTCCTCGTCCATGGGTCCGGTCGGTTTTCCGTCTTTCGCGATATGGTAAGAACGCATGCGGCACTCCCTTTTTGGGCACTTCACGAAAATCTGTGGGTGTATTCGGGCGGCAT
>CAYSHQ010000489.1:0-1984 GCA_964430835.1 uncultured Lentisphaerales bacterium | reverse complement strand
GCCCGTATCTGACTCACGACGGAACCCGCGCGTTTATCGTCCGCGACAATATCGGCCAGAATTTCGCGAATCTGGGTCAGATCGGGGGGCGACTGCGCCAGCAGCATCTGCGCCGCCTGCGCATTCCCCAAGATACCCGCCAGCGGCTGGCTGACTTCATGTGCCAGCGATGACGCCAGCTCCCCCATAGTCTGCACCCGCTCCATATGAAAGAGGCGCCAGCGCAGCTCCTCCAACGCCTCGTCCGCCTTGACCCTCGCAGTGATATCCCGGAAAAAGGCAATGAACGAACCCCCCTCCAGATCGTGCTTATACTGCGCACTGACCTCCACCGGATAAACGCTACCGTCCTTGCGGCGGTGGCGGCTCTCAAAGCGGATGGCACCCACAGCCCGCAGCTGTTGCAGGCGAGCTGCACCCTCCTGAGGCGTTTCGACGGCATCGAGGTCCGCAATATTCATAGCCAGCAGCTCCGCCTCGGTATAGCCGCTCATCCGGCAGTAGGCGTCGTTCACCTGGCACAGACGGCGATCGAGTCCCGTGCGCACGAACCCATCCATGGCACTGCGCAGGATGGCGCGATGGCGCTGCTCGCTCTTCTGCAATTGATCCTCGGCCTGCTTACGCGCGAGCGCGAGGCCGATGCTGTCACTCAGACTCTCAAAGAAAGCGATCATCTCGCGGGTGAAACGGTCGGGGCGGCGATCATTGAGTTGCAACAGCCCCACGACTTGCTCGCCGGCACGCACCGGGATCAGCGCCACGGAACAGAATCCCGCATGGATGCAGCGGTTGCGCGGATGCTGCCGCGGATCCTGGTCCGCCGGGAGCTCCAGTAGCGGCCGCGTATCGTTGGACCAGAAACTGCCGCGCGCCGTAAAGAGCGGATGGCTGGCGTCCATCTGTCCACGCAATACCAGCCCGCACGTACACGCCAGACTGGGGCGGCCATCAGCATCGCGACAGACATCACCATCTCCGCGACTGCAGGTTAGCGCATTCTCCGCAGCGACAAAGGCGTCGTCCAAGCCATGCTGCACATAGTACGGAAAATCATCGCCCTGCTTCATCCGGATGGCCACGGCCTGAAAACCGGTCTCCCGCTGGATGGCGGCCAGCAGCTTGGCAATCGCGTCAGGCAGGTCGGCCGGCTCGTTCAGGATCTGCAACACCTCGGTCAGCAGCGCCTGCCGACGTTCGGCCACCTGGCGCACCTGCCTGGCGACCGGGTTTACGGCGCGTGGCCGAACTTTCGCGGAGTGCGCGGCGCGTGCCACAGGTTCCTGCTGCTGCGGAGTATGCATGTTGTGGGCCTCGGAGAGCGCGGGTTTGCCTGGTGAGTATAGCAACTCTGCGAGGTACCCGCCACGCCAGGCCAGCCTATACAACTAAAGTATTATAGCTTTCTGCGCGACGCTCACGGATACTATAGCGCAGTCCAGATATTGCAATAAGGAGCAACCTATGGCAGGCACGGCCTCAAATATAGACACACAGGCGCTCGCCTCGCGGGCGGGCAAGTACCTTACCTTCCGGCTGGACGCCGAAGAGTACGGACTGGAAATCCTCAAAGTCCAGGAGATCATCAAGATGATGGACATCACGCGCGTACCGCGCACGCCGGGCTTCGTGCGGGGCGTCATCAACCTGCGCGGCAAAGTCATCCCCGTAGTGGATTTACGGCTGAAGTTCGGCATGGCGAGCCGCGAAACCACGGACAAGACCTGCGTGATCGTCGTCCAGATGGCGCATGCGGGCGTCGCCAGCGGCTCCGTGACCATGGGCACGATTGTCGATGAGGTCTCCGAAGTGCTGGATATCGCCGGCGAGCAGATCGAACCGGCCCCGGAGTTCGGCACCGCCGTGGACACCGACTTCATCCTCGGCATGGGCAAGGTGGCGAAAAAAGTCGTCATGCTGCTCGATATTGACAAGGTGCTCTCCAGTGGCGAACTGGCGACCGTCAGTAAAGTGGCCAAAGTGG
>CAYSHQ010000488.1:0-1986 GCA_964430835.1 uncultured Lentisphaerales bacterium | reverse complement strand
TCGCCGACATTGAAAAGATCACCTCCGTGATTGCCGAGGTCGGCCAGATCGTCACCGGCATTGCCACGGCCATTGAGGAGCAGGCCACGGTCACCAAGGATGTGGCGGGGAACATTGCCCAGGCCTCATCCGGCGTACACGAGGCCAACGAGCGCGTGGCCCAGACCGCTGCGGTGGCCAAGTCCATGGCGCAAGATCTGGCCGGCGTGAACAGCGCGGCCGACGAGATCCGCTCCGGTGGCGAACAGGTCCAGGCCAGCGCCGCCGAGCTCTCGCGCCTCTCCGAGCAGCTCAAAGAGCTGGTCGGCCAATTCAAGGTGGGCGATGCCCGCAGCGCGGCACCGGTCACTAGCAGCGATACGCGCACCACGGCCGCAAAAACAGAGGATGCCAATGTATTGATCCCCTGGGGCGAGCACCTCTCCGTGGGCGTCGACGCCATGGACGGCCACCATAAACGTCTGATCCAGATGATCAATGAGCTGCATGCGGCCTTGCGCAACCGGAAGGGGATGGATGCCAGCACCGCACTGTTGAAACAGCTGAAACAGTACGTGGTTTACCACTTTAGCGCGGAAGAAGCGCTCATGGAGAAGGCCAACTATCCGACTATCACCGAGCACAAGGAGATCCACCGCAAGTTCCTGGCCGCCGTCGCCGACATGGAGAAACGCTGGCTGGCCGGCGACAAGTCCGTCCCCGTGGAGTTGATGCGTGTGCTGCAGGAGTGGCTGGTGGCACACATCATGAAGGTCGACAAGAAGTACGGGCCGAGTCTGAAGCGCCTATAAACCACGCACGAACGCCATGTGAAGCCCCAGCAGGAGCCTTACCATATGCAAACACATGAGACCACCGCCGACGGCATGTTAGTGACCCGGTTTGTCGTCGGCACGGCCGCCTTCGGTTTAGATGCGCGCTTGGTGCAGGAGGTCGTCAAGGTCGGCGATCTGACGCGCGTGCACAACGCGCCGGCTGAGGTTCTGGGCATTCGCAACCTGCGCGGTCGGATTGTCACGGTGGTAGACATGGCCATGCACCTGAAGCTAGGCAAAGTGAAACCCGACGCCGAAAACCGGCTGCTTATCATGGAGCACCAGGGCGAGCCCTATGGCTTCCTGGTGGACACGGTGACCGATGCCACGGCCATGCACGAGGACGCCCTGGAAACCCCACCGGCCAGCCTGGCACCGGCCTTGCGGCGCCGACTGGTCGGCGTGTGGCGGCAGGGCGGACAGTTGACCGCCATCCTCAACCCGGAAACGCTCTTCCAGTGGAACGAGGAATAAGCGCATGAAGGTGCTGATCGCTGACGATGCCATCCTCTTCCGGCGTGTCATGGCGGAGGTGCTGGCCACCTTTCCGGACATCACGGTGGTGGGACAGGCCCCCAATGGCAAACTGGCGCTGCAGAAGATCCAGGAACTGCAGCCAGACCTGGTGACGCTTGATCTGGAGATGCCCGAACTCGACGGGTTAGGCGTGCTCGACGCCCTGAAAGCCTTGCCGAAACCGCCGCTCGTGATCGTAGTCAGCGCCGTGACGCAACAGGGTGGCCGCCTAACCATGCGGGCGCTCCAGAAAGGCGCCTTCGACTTCATCACTAAGCCGGACGCCGGCACGGCTACCGCCAGTCGCGATCAATTACGCGCGGAATTGGCGCCCCGGCTCAAGGCGCTCGCCTTGCGCTTAGGCGTACGTGACATCCTGCGCGCGCACACCGCACCCGCCACCACACCGGCCACCACACCGGCTCGGACCGCTACCCACCACCCGGTGGCGCCACTCCACCACCCACCCACACCTGCCACCACGACCGAACCACCGTCGCCAGCCGTGCGTGCTGGCAAGCCAGAGATGGTATTGATTGGAGTTTCCACGGGGGGGCCCAACGCCCTCTCCGTGCTGCTGCCAGCCCTCCCGGCGCAGCTTGGGGTGCCGGTTCTGATTGTCCAGCACATGCCCCCGATCTTCACGCAATCGCTG
>CAYSHQ010000487.1:0-1987 GCA_964430835.1 uncultured Lentisphaerales bacterium | reverse complement strand
TCGCACTCCACTTCTGAGAATTTGGATGACGTGAACTACATAAGGCTGATTCATCAGCACGTGGCATAATCCTAGCACCGTACGTGGAGCATCTCTTTGGCTGTACCAATCAGGTGCCGCAGACACGCGGCAGCGCGGGCTCCCCGGTGGGCTGGCCCCACCGGGAGCAAAGTTCCGCGGCAGAAAGGAAGCAGCGAAGTTTGCCAAGCAAAAGGAATGGCGCGAGGTCAGGCCGCAGCGACCACACCTCGCGCCGCTCTATTTGCTTTGATTTTCTCACTTTTTCGCCGCTCACTCTGATCTTTCCGTTCCGGCGGCACAAGGCCGCCGGGGCCGGCAGACAGACGCTCACCGGAAGACGGATCCAGGTTGAATAATTAGACTTACTGCGCGCGCACGATCCACGCGCCCTCGCCCGGAATAAGCCCATGCAGTCCGTCGCGTAGCAGCGTGGCCCCATCGCATGCGACCGGCGCCTGCCCCGTGGCCTCGAAGCCCGCCGTGATGCTGTACCGCGCCTCGGGCTGGAGCCCGTTCAGGCGCATGCGCGGCATGGCGCCGGCGGTACCCAACCGGTAAATAAAGACCAGGCTGGTATCGCTGCCTGGGCGCTGCAACTGAAACCCGAGCCACCCCTCGCGTCGATCAATGGCCAAGGGCGGCGTCAGCAAATGCCCGGCCGCGCCGACAATGAACTGCCGCCACTCCTTGTAGAAGGCCACCCCTTGCGCAACCCGCGCGCGCTGTTCCGCCGTCAACCCAAGCAGGTCGCCGCTCAAGCCCAGCATGCCGGGCATGGCAGCCAACAGGGCATAGTCCAGCCAAACACTTTCCATCGCCGGATACCACACCCCGCCGCCGGGCACGATGATGATCGCCGGCGAATCGCGCAGCGTCCGCCCGTACTGGGGGACAGCCTGCTGGAGCGAACGAATCACGGTCCACCGGCCAATCCGACCGGGCGGCAGGCGCAACCACGCGCCCTGCGAGATACGGAGCATATCCGTCGGGTTTACCGTATCGCTAAGGAAATGCCCGTCCACATGGCTCATCAGCTCCAGGTCGCCCCGCATGGCACCGCTGGCGCACCCCTCAAAGAAGGTGCCCGGATAGGCCGCGCGCACCGCGTCCAGCATGCGATACCACGCGGCCATGTAGTCGGCAAGCTCCGCACCGGCGTCGTCGATATCCAGTTTGAAGTTGAAGTCGATCTTCATCCAGGCCAACCGGTAGGTCTCCACCAGCCGCCCGATTTCATTGCGCAGCCATTGCCAGGCGTCCGGTTGCGTCAAATCGATGCGGGCCTGATTGCCAACCGGAATAAACCACGCGGGGTGCGCGGCACGCACAGGCGCCAGGGAGCCAAACCGCTCCGGCTCCATCCAGAGCCCGAACCCAAGGCCGGCCGCGCGCACCTCATCGGCAAACTCACGCATCCGCCCGCAGAAGGCCGTCGACGTCTTCTCGCGCCAGTCGCCGGTCTGCGCCCCCCAGTCCCCGTCCCCGGCGCCGTACCAGCCGGCATCGACCACAAAGACCTCGCAGCCGACTTCCTTTGCCACCACCAGTTGCGCGCGCATCCGGGGCACGTCCAGAATCTCGAACTGGTCGAACCAGGTGTTGTAGACCACCGGCGCTGCCGGCTTGGCAGCGCGGAAGTGATGGGACAGGAGATAGCAGTGCAAGGCGGGTGCCGCCAGTTCCGGCTCCCCGTGCGGGACCGCCTGGAAGAGGAGTTCCGGCAGCGCAAACGTCTCACCGGGCTGTATGACACGGTTCAGGTTCTCGTCAGCCAGTCCCAACTCCACCACGGCATACGCCAAATTCCCGAAGCAAGCCACCGGCGTCACCCGAATGGTCCAGTTCCCCTTGGGCAGAATATGAAACGCGATGCCGTGCCCGGCCCCGACGCCGCGCAGCGCCAGATACGGTGTACCGCCCTCGGTCGTGCGACCGGAGAGGTGATTCAGGCGCAACCCCGCGTGCA
>CAYSHQ010000486.1:0-1995 GCA_964430835.1 uncultured Lentisphaerales bacterium | reverse complement strand
TTTGGTACGCTCGCGAAGCGCACCTGCAAACAGCCGGGCTTGCCCGGCACACAACCAAGCCTCGGATGCGACTTCGGAACCCGCGCTGGGCGCGGGTTGCTCAGCGCTGCAAGGCTGACGTTGGAATCAAAGACGATAGACACTCCGCCGATAATGGTATAGATTATATACAAATGAAGTTCGAGTTCGACCATCGCAAGAGCGAGAGCAATCGCCGGAAGCATGGTATTGACTTCCCTGCGGCGCAAGCGCTGTGGAACGATCCAGACCGGATTGAGATTCCCGCTCGAACGGATGACGAACCGCGTTTCTTGGTTATTGGCCGTATGGAAGGTCGCGTGTGGTCTGCCGTGATCACTTATCGCGGCGAGCATGTACGGATGATTTCAATTCGGCGGGCACGACAGAAAGAGATCGCAATTTATGAAAGCGAAGGACTTTGATGCTCAGTTTGACCGCGGGGAAGACGTCACCCAGACGCTTGACCTGTCCAAAGCGCATCGTCCTGGCCAACAACCCAGGCGAGTGAACGTCGATTTCCCTGAATGGATGATTGGCTCGCTGGACAAAGAAGCTAAACGATTAGGCGTCACACGCCAGTCCATCATCAAAGTCTGGATTGCCGATCGCCTAGAAAAGGTTCCGGCATAGCTTCAATGCGAACCAAGCGATGCACCGCGGCAGCAAAATGGTTTGCGTCGTTTCAAGGCGTAGGCCGCGGTGATCGCTGACGATGTTGCCCATCGTATAGTACCGGCAATCCCACGCGGATCGTCATACTTCCTCCCACCGCCAGCAGCGGCTTAGGTTCACGAATCACTCCACCACCAGCGCCGTGCCATCCTCGCATACGATGGTGACCCGGGTCCCCAAGGCCAGGAAATCCTTCAGCTCCGGCTTCTCCTTGAGCAGCTTGAAGTACTCCTCGCTGCCAAACTTGATCCGCGTGACCTTCATCTCCGGCTTGAAGGCGTCATCGATCCAGTGGCCATCGCGCAGCGTAAAGACCTTCTTGCCGACCTGCTTGACGCGGGCGCTCTCGCCGGCAGCGTTCTCGCGCCCCTTATAGTCCTGAATGGCCTGGCTCATGGCCACGGCCTGTGCACCGGACTCTGCCCGCAGCGCCGCTTCGTCCGCAGCCACTCCGCCAACACTCGGTGACATCAATCCTTTCAGCTCGGTATAGGCCTGCTCCGTGCTGCGGCGCAGTTCTGCGGCACGCTCCGCCTGATAGACCTGTTCCCTATTTCCCATCGAACCGTCGACTCGAGCTCGATCTTCTGCAGACCGTTGGCGGGCACGGGGAAGACGCTGATGCGGAAAAGGTTGCCGCCGATGTGCTCCAGCAGCCCCGGGTCCTTCATGCGTCGCACAATGTCCTCATAAATGCCGCGCGCCTTCCCCTTCTCCACCAGTTCGCCGCTCATGCGCTTGCCATTGATCATCATGGCAAAGTCGGAGATGCTGGCACCCTCGGGAAGCGGGAAGACGTAGACCGCCTCCAGGTTGCGGTTGACGCTGTTGCGGAAGACCTGCTCGATTTTGGCCGTGGCCACGCCATCCTTGATCCGGATGTCCACGCGCTGGCTTTCAATGGCCAGCGGCGGGATGGACTCCTCCCTGGGGATGAGCATACCGGCGGCGTAGGCGCCGCGCGCACCGAGCAGCAGGATCCCGGCGAGAATAGTCAGACACGGGTTCATGGTTATCTCCTTGCCAGCCTTCATTTAACGGCAATGTCCACGTCAATCGGCGTGGTGCCACACGTCCAGCCGCCCCTTCCGCAACCCACATCAAAGTCCACCGTGTCGTCTTGTTGCACATGCAACTCAAACTGGAACGGCTCATCTTTGGCTGTGTCAGCCGCCAAAAACAGCTGTGTTTCGTTGTGGCGCACACTGACATTCATAGCCCCTGCATCGCCTGAACCAAAGGTGCCTTTTATGATGATCGTACACGATCTGGGTGCCTGCCAACGCACGACACTGTGTTCCC
>CAYSHQ010000485.1:0-2000 GCA_964430835.1 uncultured Lentisphaerales bacterium | reverse complement strand
CTATGAGGCCGTGCTCGCCCTGATGCGGCAAACGCCCGGGGTGAGTATCCGCGAGGCCGATTCCCGCGAGGCCACGCAACAATACCTGGTACGCAATCCGGGCTTGAGCTTCGTTGCCCTGAAACATGGGCAACTCATCGGCTGCGCCATGTGCGGCCATGATGGACGGCGTGGCTACTTGCAGCATGTCGTGGTGGCCGTACCCTTCCGGGGACAGGGCGTCGCGCATCAGCTGGTCACGCGCTGCCTGGACCAGCTGGAGACCATCGGCATTTACAAGACGCATCTGGATGTGTTCGGGACGAACGAGGCGGCCTGCCGGTACTGGACGCGCCGGGGGTGGCAGCAACGCAATGACCTCTGTCGGTACTCATTCAACCGCTCGCGCAGCGCCAATGCGTGACGGGGCCCCGCCGACTGCGAGACGGGTATCGGCTTGGCACAGGTCACGGTGGCCTGCCGCCGCCTGTCAGGTGGGGACCGCTGCCTGGCCTGCGTCTGCTGGCACATCGGCCGCTTGGCGTCGCAGTCTGTTGCGAATCATCTTCAGGATGGTTAGCGATTCGCGTTCTCGCTCCTCCAGGGTGCTGGCTACATAGGTAATGGTCTCGCGATAGGCTGGGATCAGGAGCTTGGAGAGGGCATTGGCGCGGCGTTGCGTCTTGCGCAGTTCCTTTGACAGGTGTAGCACGGCGTTTTGCAACCCCGCCAACTCACCCAGCAGCGGCAGAACCTCGAGGAATTTTTGCATGGCCAGATCGGTATGGGCGGAGGTGCCCCCGGTGCCGAATGGCGCGCCTGTCTCCTGCAGGTGGGCCGAGCTCGCTGGCAAACGCATGCCCATCAGGTGCTGGTACGTCACGGTGACCTCGTGTGCACGCGCCGTCCCCAGCGCTGCGCGGTCCAGAGCGTCGGCTCCGATAGCGAGTGCGGCTTCCCGTTGTGCCGCATGGGCGGCCCGGAGTTGCTCCCCGGCGGCCTGTTCCACGTCCCGTACCCGCGCCATCCGCTGCATCAGTTCGATGGCCAGGATCTGTCGCTTTTGCTCCAGCAGATCGTACCCCTCCTCGGCGAAATTGAGTTGCTGCCGGAGTACTTGCAATCTCGATTTGGTGGGCGTGACGTTCAACCGGGTCATGCGTTACCTCATTTCGTGGTTTTTGTTTCGTGATGGTGTTGCTGTGCCAAGACATCGCTTACCCGGTGCAGCTCATCGCGCGGCAGCAGGGCGAGTGTCTCCCAGCCGATATCCAATGTGGTGGCAATGGGGCGGTTCTCGTGCTCGCCCTGTCGCAGCAGGCGCTGCTCGAGCGCCTCGCCGAATTTCAGGTAGCGCTTGTCGAGTTGGCTCAACTCCTCTTCGCCAATGACATCTGCCAGGCTGCGAACCCGTTTGACATAGGCGTAGCAGGCGAACAACTGGCTGGCCAGGGCGGGATGATCCGCCCGCGTATACCCTTCGCCGATGCCGTCCTTCATTAGCCGGGAAAGGCTCGGCAGTCCGGCGATCGGCGGGTAGATCCCGCGCTGGAAGAGCTCGCGGTCCAGCACGATCTGCCCTTCGGTAATATACCCCGTCAGGTCGGGCACGGGGTGGCTGATGTCATCCGCAGGCATGGTGAGGATGGCGGTCTGCGTGATCGACCCGGGCGAACCCTCGATGCGGCCAGCGCGCTCGTAGAGGCTTGCCAAATCGGAGTACAGGTAGCCGGGATATCCTTTGCGCCCCGGGATCTCCCCACGCGCGGTGCCGACTTCGCGCAGGCTCTCGCAGTAGTTGGTCATGTCGGTCATGAGTACCAGCACGTGCTGGCCGCAGGCAAACGCCAGATGCTCGGCCATGGTGAGCGCCACGCGCGGCGTGAGCAACCGTTCGACGCTCGGGGCATCGGCGAGCGACAGGAACATGACGGCGTGGGAGAGCGCCCCGGATTCGCGCAGGTTCCGGATGTGGAACTCGGCTACATCGTGCTTGATCCCCATGGCCGCAAATACGATCA
>CAYSHQ010000484.1:0-2004 GCA_964430835.1 uncultured Lentisphaerales bacterium | reverse complement strand
CTGGCTTGCTCACCCAGATGGGCTGGTTTTTCACCAAGGCTGCGTTGCTGACCTTCGGCGGTGCCTATGCAGTCTTGCCGTATGTCTATCAGGCGGCGGTTGAGCACTTCCACTGGTTGACCCCGGCACAGATGCCCCCTGCGTCAGAATAGTTGTCGCCTCTAATTTTCCAACTAGACAAAAATTAGAGGATCTTATCCATGATGAAAGCACCCTACTCTGAGGCATTCCAAGAACAGGCACTCGAGAAGGTCTACCAACGCGGTAACCGATCGATCCGTGCCGTTGCGAGCGACTTAAACGTCAGTTACTACACCTTGAAGGGCTGGATGAAAAAGATGGGTACACCCCCGCCGTTAGGGCGCCCGCCGCGCGAGCAACGACCGGCGGATTGGACGCTCGAGGACCGCTTGACGGCCCTACAGGAAAGCCATGGCTTGGCGGGTGAGGCCCTGCAGGCCTGGTGCCGTGAGCGCGGCTTGTTTGTGCATCACCTGGCCGAATGGAAGGCGGCGTTTTGCCAGGGCGTCAGTGGTACCGAGAGCAGGGCGACCCTCCGCGCTTTAAAGGAAGACAATCAACGGCTCGCCCGCGAGTTAACGCGGAAAGAGAAAGCCTTGGCGGAGACGGCGGCGCTATTGGTGCTGCAAAAAAAGTCCCAAGCGCTCTGGGGGGACGAGGTCGCATGACCACTCTCACAGAGCGCCAACAAATCGTGTCACTGGTGGCCGAAGCCACGGCAGCGGGGGCCCGGCAGGCAAAGGCCTGTGCCATCCTGGGGTTGAGTGAGCGCACCCTGCAACGCTGGCAAACCCCGGCTGGCATAGGTGCCGATCAACGGCCGTTACGCCAGTGGGAGCCGCCGCACCAGCTGAGTGAGGACGAACGGGCCGCGGTCCTCAGGGTCGCCAATTCCAGCGAGTTTGGCCAACTACCACCGAGCCAGATCGTGCCGCAGCTGGCTGATCGCGGCGAGTACCTGGCATCGGAATCCACCTTCTATCGGATCCTGAAAGCCGAACACCAGTTGACCCACCGCCGGGCCGAACGCCCCGCCACCCGCCGCCCGCCCCAGGCGGTCAGCGCCACCGCGCCTAATCAAGTCTACAGCTGGGATATCACCTACCTGCCGGCGGTGATCCGGGGACAGTTCTTCTACCTCTATCTGTTCCTGGACCTGTTCAGCCGGAAGATCGTTGGTTGGCAGGTATACGACACCGAATGCAGTGTCCGGGCCAGCGCGTTACTCCAGGACATTTGCCAGCGTGAAGCCATCGCCCCGCAGCAGGTGGTGCTCCATTCGGACAACGGCGGTCCCATGAAGGGTGCCACGATGCTGGCGACGCTACAGTCACTGGGGGTCATGCCGTCGTTCAGTCGGCCCGCCGTCAGTAACGATAATCCGTATTCGGAGTCCCTCTTCAAAACGCTGAAGTACCGTCCTGATTACCCAGCCAAGCCGTTTGCCGATCTCGCGGCAGCCCGGGGCTGGGTCGCTGGCTTCGTGCGCTGGTACAACCACGAGCACCGCCACAGTGCCATCCGCTTCGTCACACCGGCGCAGCGGCATGCCGGCCTCGATGCGGCCCTGCTGCTGCAGCGGCAAGCCGTCTATGCGAACGCCAAAGCGAAGCATCCGCAGCGTTGGCATGGCCCGATCCGTAACTGGGAACGCATCGCCGTCGTCCATTTGAACCCGGATCGGGCAGGCCCCCGAACCCACGAACCAGGGGAGGTCACCGCTGACATCAAACTAGCGGCTTAGCATTTACCATTGAGGCGACAACTACCTTGAAAACTTCCGTGGACTGTGGCAGGTGCCAGACTTTTGCGGCCCTCTAGTAAATGGTTGAGGAACCCCGGCCTAAATCTTCACCCTTGCGATTTGCTCCTTGGCTTTGCTGAATTCCTGCTCTCGCCATCCGGAATTCACGTTGAATACCGGCATACAACGTGAACTTTTTAGCTTCTCGTTGAACTCCTCGATGGGGGAGGATTCGTTGA
>CAYSHQ010000483.1:0-2012 GCA_964430835.1 uncultured Lentisphaerales bacterium | reverse complement strand
ACGTTGTGTACATGCGCATCTATGCTCAAGCCTACATCGGTCGGTTCGTCGTCGAAGATGGCGTCCAGCACGCCAGGCGTGTCCACGGATAACGCGCCTTATAGCGATCCATATTGGGCGTTTGCGCGGCAAACACGGCATTGCCGTCTGCCCGTTCGTTCAGTCCCCAGCCATCACGGATAATCAGCACCACCGGTCGCGTCTTCTGTTGCATAAGCTCCTTTATACTGCCATCGTCTCATCAAGCGGATAGGGAAAGAAAGGAATGCAATAGCGTCCCATATTTGGCGCAGAGCGTCAAGCTACGGACGGTTATTTTACGGCAAGGATCAGCGGGCGCAGCACGCAACCGGCGCGCTGCGCGACGCTATTCCGCCGCGAGCAGCACCGGTCGGCTCACATCCGGCCGCTGGCGCAAACGCACCACCAGATCGGCGGGATCCAGCGCGAAACAGGGATCAATCTCGATGGACACCAGCGGATACCCCTGTTCGTCATCCGGCACGGCTACGCCGACGGCCTTGAGCCAGCGGGCCCACTTGGCGGAGAGATCGCGCCGCGTCGTTTCCGGGGAGTCGTCGCCCGTGGCGTTCTTCACCGGCGAGAACTCCTCGCGCCGGTCAAACGCCAGATTCACGACCTTCTTGGCATCCGGCAGCACATCAAAGATGAACTTCTCGAACTTGTACCCATTGGGCTTCGCGGGGGTCACCGCCTTCCCATCGTCCTGGCAAACCGGCACTTTCTTGTGCGCCACATGCAACGGCAGTGCCGCCCGTGCCTCCTGTTGCAGGAACGCAAAGGAGAAGACATGGATGGCCACGCTGCCGTACTTGAAATAGAGTTCCCCGGCAGCCGTGCGCTGGTTCTTCTGCTCGTTGGTCAACTCGCTATACTCCACCATGGCGCAACGCCCGTCGCGCTCCACCACCACGCCGAGTCCCTCCTGTGGGTCGCGCTTGGCGCACACCTTCAATGAAATATCGGCCTGCTCCAGCAGATGGACCCCCAGGAAGGCCGGATCCGCCACCTCGACCATCGGGTTATCCACCTGGAAGTAATAGATCGTCTGCAACCGCCGCTGGGCCATATCGGCCAACGCGCCGCTGGCGTCCAGGGCTGAAAGGGTGCCACCGTGCCCATCTGGACTCTGGAAGAGGTGCCCCGGCGCATCGAGAATGATCCGTCCCGCCGCAGCCAGCGCCGGCCACATCCCCTGCTCGAAGAAGAAGACATCCGCCGGCTTCATGCCGAACCAGTTGTGCGCCTCGAAGCAGGCGCGCGTGGCCGCATGGTTGGCGTCGCTGACCATAATGTAAAGCGGGATCGTGACCCCGTGCCGTCGCCCCAGCGCCAGCACTTTGCGCACATGAAAATGGAAGAGCACGGCCTGGGTGATCGGTCCGATCGGGTACGCCCCCTTGGGCCCTTCAAACCCCAGACGTGACCCCTGCCCACCGGCCACCAGCACCACCCCGACGCGACCGGCGCGCAACTCCTCTTCGCCCCGCGCCACCGCGCGCGTACGCGTACCCCGATCCAACTCCACCACCCTCGCCGGGGCGATCTCACCCGTGGCCACCGCCGCCGTCTGCTGCGCCTGCAACATCGTCTGCATGCGCCCAATACTGGCGAAATCCAGCGCCGCCACCTGCCGCAGCAGGGCCGCGCGCGCCTCCGCGTCCAGCCGATCCCAAAACCGCAACAGATGCTCCTGCTTCTGCTGCTTCAACACCGCCTTGGCTTCTTCGTAGGTCATGGTCGAGATCCCTTCCCGCCGAAGCGGTGGTTAGACCGCTCCGCGCGTATAACACAGCATCCCGTTACGGGGCCGCGGGGGCCGCGGCCTTGGCTTCCGCCTGTTGTTTTAAGTACGCCTCAATGAACGGTTGCAAGGCGCCATCCAGCACCGCACCCGTGTTCGACGTTTCCTCATCCGTGCGATGATCCTTCACCATCGTGTACGGCTGCAGCACATACGAGCGGATCTGGCTCCCCCAGGCAATCTCGCC
>CAYSHQ010000482.1:0-2013 GCA_964430835.1 uncultured Lentisphaerales bacterium | reverse complement strand
GAAGTAGAGGATCTGCTGCGGTGGACACACACCCTTGGCGTCCATTCGCGTGCATTCGCGGTTCCATTGACTGCGGCGGGTCCGGCGGCCCCGCCGCATGTCATAATGAAAAGTGCTGCCGTTTTAAGGATTGCGGCGGCGGAGCGAGACGCGTACATTTAGACGTTGTTCTTGGGATAAAAAAGCGGCGAGGTACAATCATGCAACATGGCAAGCAGGTATGGGTGCGCGGTCTTCTGGGTGGCGGTTTTGTGGGGGTACTGTGCTTCACGACCGGGTGTACGACGACACCCGACGGTACGGTCTACTGGGCCGGTCAGGAACCGCAACCGCAGGTGCAGGTGGCCCGGCAGGAATTGGTTTTTCAGCATGTCCAGCGTGAGGTGGCCATGGTGAAGAGCCAGGTGTCCGGCATCGAGCAGGCGCAGACACGGCTGGTGGAACGGTTGGATCGGCTGGAGGCCACGAACCGCGATAATGCCCGGTTGCGGGAGGAGCTGGCCGCCGTGCGACGTGACCTGGAAAAGGTGCGAAGCGAGCGCGAGACAATGCGCAAGGAGATCGTGGACGACCTGACGACCCGCATCAACAAATACATGGCAACGGCGGCCAGTACGCCCCGTCCCGCGCCGCCCGCGAAGCAGAACGGCTATATGCATACCGTGGTGGCGGGCCAGAAACTGGCGGATATTGCGAAAGCTTACAAGAGTACGCCGTCCTTGATCCGCAAGGCCAATAACTTGAAGGATGACAACCTCAAGGCCGGTCAGCAGCTCTTTATTCCGGAGTGATCTACCGGGCGGGTACCGAAGATTTCGTCCAAGAGCGTGTGGACAGCTGCGGCCGTGACGGGGCGCGGGTTGGCGTCGGTGGATCCGGAGGCCAGGACTTCACGCACAATGTCATCCCGGTCGGCAAGCGTGGCGCCGGTAAAGGGCGACATGAGCTGCATCTGCGCCGTCCAGGTCATGAGGAGATCCTCGACGTCCTGCCCGAGGATGGTTCGCAAGTGCGCCAGATCGTTGGCTAGGGCTGGGCGATTCCAGCGTAGCGCGGCCGGGAAGCAGGCGGCGCAGGCCAGGCCGTGCGCGACATGCCAGCGTGCGCCAAGGGGGTGCGCCAAGCCATGCACAACCCCCAGCCGGGCGTGGGAGAGTGCGAGTCCGGCTACATAGCTGCCCTGCAGCAGGTCGGCCGCCAAGCTCTGGTCGCCGGCATACACGGCGGGCAGGGCGCGGGCGATACGCAGCAAAGCCAGCTCGGAAAGTGCGCGCGTAAACGGGGTCGCGTAGCGACTCGTAAACGATTCAAAGGCTTGGATAAACGCATCCAGGCCGGCTGCGGCGATGGTGGCTGGCGGACAGGCGCGCAGCAGCAACGGATCCAGGATCACCACGCGAGGCAGGAACGTCGGGTGGCGGATGGACTGCTTGCACGGGCGCCGCGCATCGGTTAGAACCGCCACGATGGTGGTTTCCGAACCTGTGCCAGCTGTGGTGGGGGCGGCAATCAGTGGCAGGGTGGCAGGCGGGATCGGTTGGCCAGCCTGATAGGCCGCGATGGTTCCGGGTGCGTCACGTAACCCGGCCGCTGCTTTGGCCAGGTCGATGACGCTACCCCCGCCGATGGCCGCCACCCAGGAGACGTTGGCAGCGCGGATGGCCGTGCGCAGCTGTTCCACGTCATCCGTGGTTGGTTCGCCACCGCGGTGCTCCCAGCACTGCATGGTGAGATCTGCGGGGGTGGCCGCGAGAATGGCCGCGAGTTCGCCGGATGAGGTCAGCGAGCGACCATGCACAAGCAAACCGCGCACCCCGAATAGGCGCGCCTCCATTCCCAACGACCGGATCGCATGCTCGGCGGCCAAGGTGCGTCCGGGGAGCAACAGGGGGGAGGGGAGCATGGCCATAGCCCGGCGTTTTACGATTTGTGCCGGTAGATAATCCGACCCTTGGACAGGTCGTAGGGGGAGATCTCGATGGTTACTTTGTCACCCGCGGCGATCTTGATGAA
>CAYSHQ010000481.1:0-2041 GCA_964430835.1 uncultured Lentisphaerales bacterium | reverse complement strand
GTTCCGACAGGCGCAGCGCGCTTCTTTCCGTCACATTCCTGCGGCGGCGGCGGGTCCGGCGGCCCCGCCCGACCACCCACGCCAACTACGGTGGCGCCGCAGCTGTTCGTGGTTGCCCAGCGCGTCCACTATGCCCCCTGTGCCTCCGCGCCTTGCGCCTGCCCATGGCGGTGGAGCGCCTGTTCGTAGTGGCCGCAGCACAGGGCGGCCACGGCCCGGGCCTGCGCGCTGGTGGCATCGTGACGCCAGCGCCAGACGCGCTCAAAAGCGACACTGGCGGCGTCGAAATCGCTTTCCCGCAAGGCCCGACGACCGGCCTCCAACCACTGGCGCGCCGCGCGATCGCCCGCCTGCAGGGTGGCAAGATCACAGCCGCAGCGCGGACACGTTGGCACGGCCTGCACTAGCGTGCGTTTGCAGGTGGGGCAGTGGTTCATTCAGTCTCCAGGTAGAAGAGGATGTCTTCCAACTCTGTCATGGCCTTGTCCACGGCTGCTGCGTCACGCGTTTCGCGTGCGGCGGCGAGTTGTGCCAGGAGCCGGTCCGCATCCATCGCATCCGTCGCATCCATTTTGGCACGTGCCTTGGCCACGCGGGCGAGTAGATCGGCGCAGTCATTGAGCTCAGGCTCGGCGGTGACCTCCACCGCGTCGTCGGCCCCGGGTGCGTAGCTGTCGCCCTCCGCCTGCGAGGCCGACGCGAAGAGTGCGGCGACTTCCTGCCGCGATTTCTCGAGTTGGGCAGCATCGAGCTTGGCCAGCGCATTCTCGATGGCCACCGCCTTGGAGAGGCCGGTCTCCTTCTCGGTGGCGGTCACGCGCAGAATGCCGTCGAGGTCCAGCGCCATGTGCAGGACAATCTCGTTGCCCCGGCTGACCCGGGAAAGGCCCATGATCTTGAACCGGCCAATCAGGGTGTTCTCGCGGGCGTCTTCGCTTTCGCCCTGGAAGATGTTGACTTCCACGGCTTCCTGGTTGTCACAGCAGGTGTAAAAACTTTCCGCGCGGCGCACCGGCAAGGGTGACCCGGAGCGGATTACGGCGGCGAAGCGGTATTCGCAGAATTGGCCACGCACCTCGCCCAGGCACGACGTGCCGAAGGTGTACGGGGTAATGTCCACCAGGATGCGCTGCTCGGTCGCGCCCATCAGGCGGGAGGCCATGACGCCGGCGCCGTAGGCCACGGCCAGGTCGGGGTGCACATCGGTGCGGGGGCGTTTACCGAATTCGCGTTCCAGCAGGTTTTGCACGGCCGGGATGCGCGTGGAGCCGCCGACCAACACAATCTCGTCGATCTCCCGGGGCTTCAACCCCGCATCGGCCAGTGCGCGATGCACTGCGGCCAACATGCGCGCCAGGAACGGCTCGAGCAGATCATCGAACGCGACGCGGGTGATCTCCTCGTCGATACGCTCCATACCGCCGCGCTCTGTCGGCAGTTGGTCTTCGAGCAAGCGCGCGAAGGTCTGGTCCGACAGATGCATCTTGGCGGTTTCTGCCGCGCGGTTGAGGCGCAGGCCGGCGGTTGTGGTGAGCAGCGCCGGTTTCTCCTGGCGGCCGTAGAGACGGTCAGTGATGCTGGTGGCCAGCGCGGCATCGAAATCGTCGCCGCCGAGTTGATTGTCGCCGTGGCTGGCGATCACTTCGACAACATCGCCCTCCATGCGCACAATCGAGACGTCGAACGTACCGCCGCCCAGATCGAAAGCCAGGACCGTGCGGGCGCCGTGCTTGTGCGCGGCTTCGTAGGCTAGACAGGCGGCCGTGGGTTCGTTGATGATGCGCAGAACTTCGAGGCCGGCGATGGCGCCCGCATCGCGCGTGGCCTGGCGCTGTGCATCGTTGAACTGCGCCGGCACGGTAATCACGGCCTTGGAAACCGCGCACCCCAGCCGTCGTTCCGCGCGCTCTTTGAGCCGGCGCAGGATCATGGCGGAAATCTCCTGCGGCCGGTAGGTGCGGTCACCCAGGGTCAGCAGCGCATCCGTCCCCATCTTGCGCTTCACCGAGCGTACGGTCCGGTCCGGGTAGAGCACCAACTG
>CAYSHQ010000480.1:261-2047 GCA_964430835.1 uncultured Lentisphaerales bacterium | reverse complement strand
TACAGGGTGTGCTAGCCCTTCCCGTGAGGCCGGACTTGGAGTTCGCGCCCTCTTTTTTCCTCAGATGGTGTTTGCGGCGCCGCTTGCCGCCTAGGCTCACAACGCAGGACTGACACACATGCCTGAAAACGTCGTACACCAAGGCGTTCCTTCGCGGTTTCATGTACAAGTGGAGGGCTCGCCGGCCAACGCGATCGAGGTCGCCGCGCCAGCATTCGGCGTCGGTCGTGATGCCGACAACGATGTTGTGCTCGACGATCCCAATGTCTCACGGCACCACTGCCGCTTCTTTCGCCAGGACGGCTGCTGGTATATCGAGGATCTCGGCAGTCGGAACGGTGTCCGCGTAGATGGCCAGCGCATACACAGCCCGACGCTGGTCGCCGTCGGCACTGTTGTCGGTGTAGGGGCGGCATGTATCAGCCTGGCGCCCGGCCCCGCGGCCATCGGGCAGAAAAGATCCCCCCTCCAGTGCGCTGAAACTGGCGTCGTTGATGGCCGGGGCTACCCGGCGGAACCTGAAGCAACTGGAAGTCCCGTAGCTTCCCGGCCGCCGACGGCTACCAGCGGCAGATCCACTGTGACCGCAGACCCCGGCAGCAGCAGCAATCTGCCCACCGGAGCCACACCGGTGGATGACGTCGGTGTTGGCGTCCTTGCAGGGATTCTGACATGTGTCGCCTACCTGTTCATTTTCTTTCTTTGCTGCTTGAACCGCGACGCTGAAGAAGGTACCGGATCAGGTATTGTTCCGCCCCTAGTTGGACTAGTCGCCGGCGCAGGCGCAGTGGTAATCACCAAGACGCTCTCAGGTCTGTTGCGGGCTGGGCTGCTGACGGCCGTAGGTGCTCTAGTTCTGGTGCTTGCGGCACTCTTTGGGTCGCTGGGTGGGGATCTGTTCATGAGCATCAGCTTTCTCTGCGGTGGTGGGGTGCGTTTCATGGCGCTAGGGGTGGTCCTTCTCGTACTGATGCAGGGGGCCGTGCAGGCTCGGCGGTCGGCTCCCGAGTCGGAAACCATCCGGTGGACAGTGTGCGGCTTGGCGACAAGTGCGATGATGCTGCAGGCCGCCTATGGGCTCCTGCTCTTTGCCGGAACCACGGGATGGGCTCGCAACCTGAGCCAGACACTCACGGAGACTGGCGCTGCGGGGAAGGTTGCATTCATCTGGGTCACCGTTGCCGTCTGGGTGCTCCTAATCATTGGATTGGTCAATGCGCTGCATGAGAAGAGCCGCCTACGGACCGCTGCACTGGAGGCTGTTGCCTTCCGGGTGTTCTTGTGGTCGATTGCTGGCCTTGTCATTCTTGCTGCTCTTGTGGCGCTGACCACACCGGAAGGACGTAGCCGGCACAACTCGTCACTAGAAACACTCATGAAACTTCTGGTTGGAGCCGTTGCCATTCTCCTGCCTTTGTTCGCCGGAACGCTGCTGGCCGTCCGTTCATCTGCCGCCGCAATGCTTTGGCTGGATCGTCGCACCAGACACACGAGCGGCACAGGAGGCCGCCCGGCCGCTGGCGCCAGTGCCATCTCCCCGCATCTCGCTGCCGTGAGCAACCCAGCGGCAAATGGCAGGCAGGTACAGGTGGGATCGGACGAACCGGACCTTGCCGAACGGCTGCGCAAGCTCAAGGACCTGCACGATGCGGAACTCATCACGACCGCGGAATATGAAGCGAAGAAGCGTGAGCTCCTAGACCAGATCTAGCCGGGAACAGACCCATGCTGGATGCAGTTGCAGAACACGCACATGGGGAGATGCACTATGAGCAAACCAGAGCGA
>CAYSHQ010000480.1:0-251 GCA_964430835.1 uncultured Lentisphaerales bacterium | reverse complement strand
CGTTGGCTGCCACAGCCGGAGTTGCGGTGTTGTACGCCGCAGTTGTCGTGGCCAGCAGGGAGTCCAAGAAAGAAGGCGTGGGAAGCCGGTCGAGCTACAGCGCCGGTGCTTTGTCTTTTGGTTTCAGCAATATGTCGTCGAAAGCTCAGACTGCTGACACGAGTAGCCCCAGGACGTCATCAGGCACGGGACGGTCTTCCGTCCCTGGTGAAGACTCAGACGCCGCGTTGAACGCAGCCATTGCAGTTGGG
>CAYSHQ010000479.1:0-2047 GCA_964430835.1 uncultured Lentisphaerales bacterium | reverse complement strand
GCCTTCCATGCATCCAGCCCCCCAATCTTCCGCAGTTCTGGGAGGGGACAATTGCCAGTCAGGCACAGCCGTGGTACCATACGGTCTAAGTTGCGTATGTTGAGAGGACGTATCGTGGAGTTGCATGACCGCGCGGTCCGCCTTAGCGGCCCGTTGCCGTTGGCTTAACGCAAACCTGGCGGTGAATATGTCTACATCCCTGACGATTATCGTAGTTGGCGCCACGGGTGACCTGGCGCGCCGGAAGATTTTCCCAGCCCTATTTGCCTGCTTTGCTCGCGGCCACCTGCCGGCGGATGTGCGCTTTGTGGGCTTGGCGCGTACGGCCCTGGAGGATGCCGCCTTCCGGCAGAAGCTGGCGGACAATCTGCGCTGTGAGGAGCTTGAGGGGGGGGCGTGCTCGCTGAAAGTCGGCGAATTTCTACGGCGCTGCCTCTATGTACGCTGTGCCTACGAAGATGCGACTGGGTATGCGGCGGCGGAGGCCCAGTTGCTGCAGGCCGAAGGCGGCGGCCGCGCCAATCGCCTTATTTACCTGGCCGTGCCGCCGTTTGTCTTTGGCGGGGCTGTGCGCGCCATGGCTGCCAGCGGCTTTCTGCCGCGCGGGGCGCGGACGCCCTGGACGCGGCTGGTAGTCGAGAAACCGTTTGGCCGTGATCGTGCCAGCTATGATGAACTGGCCGCAACACTGGCTGAAGTCTGCGACGAGGATCAGCTCTTTCGCATTGACCATTACCTCGGCAAGGAAGTAGTGCAAAATCTCCTGGTACTGCGCTTCGCCAACTCCATCTTTGAACCGGTCTGGCATCGCACACGTATCAGTCATGTGCATATCGCCTGGAGTGAGACGCAGGGGGTGGCTGGCCGGGCCGGCTATTTTGATCAGTACGGGATCATCCGGGATGTGATGCAGAACCACCTGATGCAGATCCTGTCGCTGGTGGCCATGGAGCCGCCCGCGCGTTTGGAGGCCGATGCCATCCGGGATCAAAAAGTGGCGGTATTGCGGGCGATGGCACCGCTGAATCTTTCCGATCTGATCGTCGGGCAGTATGGGGCAGGGGGGGCGGGAGTCGTGGAGACGCTGCGTAGCTACCGGCAAGAAGAAGGCGTGCCGGCCAACTCCATCACGCCCACCTATGCCGCGGCCGTGGTACGCGTGGATACCCCCCGCTGGCAAGGCGTCCCCTTTCTCCTGACCGCCGGTAAAGGGCTTTGCACGGCACGTACCGAGGTGCGCATTCATTTTCGGAGTGATACCACGCTCTTCGACGGCGTGCCCGCCGACTTGCCCTGTCATGCGGTCGCTAATGAGCTGCTGATTCGCGTGCAACCCGATGAAAAACTGGCCTTGCGGATTGTCAGCAAGGTGCCAGGGGTGGGGATGGAGTTGGGGACCACGGAACTCGACCTGCGATTCCGCGAGAAATACCCCACCCGTCGGATCGCCGACGCCTATGAAAACCTGCTGCTGGACGTGATTCGCGGCGACCGCAGCCTCTTTATCCGGAGTGATGAGTTGGCCGCAGCCTGGGATATCTTTACCCCCGCGCTGCAGCACCTTGAGGCGCAGCAACAGCAACCATGGCCCTACGCGCTGGGCAGTTGCGGTCCGGCCGCGCGGCACACTCTGGCGGCCACCCACGGGATCTTTGATACGGCCGAGCTAGCCGACGCGCCATAGAACACTCACGATTTCCGACCATCCTACCTGCCTTTGTCGTTGTCCGCTGCCGCAGCATCGGGTATTTTCTTGGGATGACACGGACAGGGATCGGTTTTGACACGCACGTGCTGGTGGCGGGACGGCCGCTGATCATGGGGGGCGTGGAGATTGCGCATGAACGCGGGCTGCTGGGGCACTCCGACGCGGATGTCTTGACGCATGCCATTATGGATGCGCTGCTGGGTGCCATAGCCGATGGCGATATCGGCCAGCATTTCCCCCCCAGCGAAGCGCGCTGGAAGGATGCTAACAGCATCGCGCTACTGCAGCAGGTGGTCGCCCGCTTGCACGCCCAGGGGTGGCGAGTCGGAAACGTCGATG
>CAYSHQ010000478.1:0-2051 GCA_964430835.1 uncultured Lentisphaerales bacterium | reverse complement strand
GCAGCACGACCGCCAGATTGGTGCCGGCGGGTTCCAGGCGCACACTCGTCTCAATGGCCATCTCCGCACGCGGCAGATCCAGCGGGATTACATCCGCCAGCGCGCCCTCCAGCTCCAGCCACACCAAAGGATCATCCGTGCCGGGACCGACCAGGGACGCGCCGGCATATCCGTTAGTGGCCGCGCCCAGGATGCCGGACGCCAGGACCCTGTCAGGCGACCGCAAGCTAACCGCCCGGCCAGCCGCCGAAGCCGGCGCAAAGACCTCGCATTCGGTTTTGTCCGCGCGAAGGTTGGCCCGGACGCGGGCCCGCGCGGTGACCGGCGGCGCCGGCTTGTCCGCCAGCCGGAGCCGGTGCAGCTTGCGGCTGTCAAACGCCGCGCCGGCCATGGGAAACCAGAGCAGATGATCAGCCGGACGACCCTTGCGGTCGTGGCTGTTGAGCATCACCTGGAACGCGACCTCGTCGCCCGGCTGCGGCGCGATGCCCAGCGTACGCCACGGCAGGAGCAGTTCCATGCGGTAGCCATCGCTCGTGCGCACGCGCGCCATGGCGGGCGCAGCGGCGCTGCGCAGCAGCTTCCGCGACGTGGCAAACTCCTGCAGATTCGCCCGGGGCTCTGGAAACCGGGGATCCATACCCGGGGCCACCAGCCACTGACAGCGGTCCATCGAACCCGGGTGCCGTGCGAGATAGAACTCCGCCGAGTCGCGCGCGAAGAGCTCCGTGAGCTTCTCCGCCTCGCTCCAGTCGCGCCCCGCGACCTCGAGCAGCACCAGCAACCCGGTTTCATTCCACCCCAGGCGCATCCGGGCGGAAAAATCCTGCCGGGATGGCACCGGGCCGTCATCAGGAATCAGCGCCTCCACGCGGAACCCACCCTCGCCCCAGTCCGCCGCATCGCCGTTGATCAAGACGGCCTCCATGCGCGGAATGTCGAACACCGGCCACGAGGGCGCGCGCGCGCCACCCGCCTCACGCTCCGCAGTCATGCACCCCATCATACCCGCTCCCAGCCATGCCGCCACCACCGCACGGAACGTCGCCGGCAGCCACGCGGCAGTTGCCCCCTGTTGCCATCCCATGCGCACGCTCATTCCGTTCTCCGCACGCGGCATGCGCCCGCCCCTCGTCCGGGGCCGGCGCCAAACCCGACGCACGCCCGGCTAAGTTCTCTTCCCGTACTTCCACGCCTCGTCATACATGGCGATGATGTTCTCCACCGGCGTGTTTACCTGCAGGTTATGACAGGGCGCCAGGATATAGCCGGTGCCGTCACTGGCCAGCGCGTCGATGCAGTGCCGCACCTCGGCACGGACCTCCTCCGGCGTGCCAAATGGGAGGATACGCTGGTTCTCGACTGCGCCATGGAAGCAGATCTTCTTACCGAACTCGCCCTTCAGCTCGTTCCTATCCATGCCGGGGCAGGTCCATTGGATCGGATTCAGGATGTCGATCCCCATCTCCACCAGCAGCGGCAGGAACGGCCGGCAGCTGCCGTCGTCATGATGAAAGACCTTGATCCCAAACTCATGGCAGAGGTCTATGAAGCGCTGGTGGTGCGGCGCATAGAACTCCTTGTACAACTCCAAGCTGATCAGGGGCCCCGTCTGGCTGCCGAGATCGTCGGTCACCTGGGCCACATCGATCAGCCCTTCGCAGGCTTCGAACATCCGGCGGTGTTGCTCGTAGAAGAAGTCCGAGATCCGTCCCACGAGGTAGTGCGTGAACTCCGGATCCATCAACGGATCGATCAACGACTGCTCCATGCCGCGGAGTTGGTTGTGAAAGTAGAAGGGCGCCATGTAGCCGCACTGCACGGCGTGGGTCTTGCGTGCCTCCGCGGCATACGCGCGCATGCCGGAATAGTCGAACCACTCGGCCTTCGGCCAGGCGTACTTCTTCAGGTCATCGATGGTTTCCGCGGCGGCCAGCGGATAAAAGCACTGCTCATCGTAAGCACCGCCCTCGTGCGGCACACGCCGGTTGCGGACGCCCCAAAAGTCCACGGACTCGCCTGCAGCTACCGTCGGCAGCGCTGGACCGACG
>CAYSHQ010000477.1:0-2052 GCA_964430835.1 uncultured Lentisphaerales bacterium | reverse complement strand
GCCCGTTGCGGAACACCGGGCACAGCACGGTGACGTCGAGCAGTTGGCCGGCCGGGAGGAACTGCTGAGCCTGCGCGCGCGCGGCTCCCTCAAGCGCCCCTTCCGCTATGTGGATGAACTGGACCTGCAGGCCATGCGCCAATGGCAGAGCACGGAAGAGAAACTCACCAAGGAACTGGAAGCCACGCGCGCCCAACTTCAGACGCTGCAGCAGCAGAAGAAGGGGGCGCAAAAGCTCCTGCTCTCCCGCGAACAGCAAGCGGCCGTCGAACAATTCCGCCTCACGGAGGCCCAGGTGAACCGCCAGTTGAAGGAAGTGCGCAAGGGTCTCAACCGCGACAAGGAGAACCTGGGGGTCGTCGTCAAGACGGTCAATATCGCGGTTGTCCCCGTGTTGCTGATTGTGTTCGGCATCGTGCGGACCGTGGCGCGTCGCAAGCGTGTGTAACCCACCGAACCCGGAACCTGTAACCCCTTTCACTCGAGAAACACCATGAAACCTGGAAAACTGATCCTTCTGATTGTTGTGGCCGCCACATTGGTGGTGCTCGCCCTCTGGTCCGCCCGGCAACAGCGCGCCGCGCCGCCGAGCGACGTCGGCCGAAAACTGCTCCCCGCGCTGGAGCTGCAAGCCATCGCCCGCGTGGAGATCGCCAGCCACGGCGCGCCCATTGCGCTGGTGCGCGAGGACGCCGGCTGGGTTGTCGCCAACCTGTTCAACTATCCCGTAGACGTAAGCAAGCTGCAGACCGCGCTGCTCAACCTGAGCGCGCTGAAAATTGGCGAAGTCGCGCGTGGCGTGAACATTGACACCAATGCCACACTGGTGGACCTGCAAGGGGCGTCCGGCAAGCCCTTGGCCACACTGCGCCTCAGCCCCCCTGCCGCCCTGCGCATGGGCGACGACCGCCTCCCGCCACGGCCGTCGCAGGGGCGCCATGTGGCCGTGGCCGGTAACAACCAGGTCTACCTCGTCAAAGACGGCCTCGAGGCCTTCGACGGCGCGGCGCGCGATTGGGCCAGCAGTGAATTACTGAACCTCTCTGCCAACGACATCCAGACCCTCGAACTCGCCAGCCCGGCCGGCAGCCTGACCCTCGCCCGCGAGGGCAACGCCCTGCAGGTACAGGGAATCGCGACCAACGAGGAGCTCGACACCAGCAAGTCCTATGACGTGGAATCCGTCTTCAGTTACCTGCGCTTCAGCGGCGTGGCGGATCCGAAGCTCACACCCGCAGAGACCGGGTTGACCACGGCCAGCACCTACCGCGTCACGACCAAGGCTGGCGACCGCTACACGGCGCGCATCGGTGGCTCCACCGCGAGCGGCGAGCGCTACCTGCGCCTGGAAGCCACCCTCGCCCAGCCCGGCACCAACGCCACCGCCAAAACCGAGTATGACAGCCGCAAGGCGGAACTCGACCTGAAGTTCGGCAACTGGACCTATCTGGTAGCCGCCGACAGCGCCGCCAACATGACGCTTACACGCGCCGAACTGGTGAAGCCCAAGGTCGCTGCCACCAAAGACACCACTGCCACCGAGACACCTGCCACGCCGTAATGGTCCCCTTCACAAGTCTAGCCAGCCCCAGGAGCCAACATGGACATTCAGAACACAACCCGTCAGATCGCCGAGCAGGCCAAGACCCTGGAACGCCTGCGGCAGGAAGTCAACAAGGTCATCGTCGGTCAGGAACGTCTGCTAGACCGGTTACTGATCGCCCTGCTTACCGGCGGGCACGTCCTGCAGGAAGGCGTGCCCGGTCTGGCCAAGACCACGGCCGTGCGCACGCTGGCGCAGGCGTTGGGGCTCACCTTCCGCCGCATCTCCTTTACGCCGGACCTCCTCCCCGCCGACGTAATCGGCACCATGATTTACAACCCCAAGGAGGGGACCTTCACGCCCAAGCAGGGGCCGGTCTTCACCAACCTGCTGCTGGCCGACGAAATCAACCGTGCGCCCGCCAAGGTGCAGAGCGCCCTGCTGGAAGCCATGCAAGAACACCAGGTTACCATCGGCGACCACACCTACCCCCTGCCCGCGCCGTTCCT
>CAYSHQ010000476.1:0-2053 GCA_964430835.1 uncultured Lentisphaerales bacterium | reverse complement strand
CGAAGCCGGAGATGACGCGCTTGCAGCCGGCGGCGGCGGCTTCGTCGAGGACCTTTTGGACGTTCTCGCCGACCGGCATGCCCACGTGGGCGCTGCACACCGTCAGACCAAGATCCTTGAAGAGCTTGACGGCATCCTTGACGGGAACCCCGTGACTATAGCCACAGGTCTCGATGCCGAGATAACCCATCTCGGCGAGTTTGGTCAGAGTTCCTGTGTAGTCCTTGTTTAGATGATCCCATAATGTGTAGAGCTGAACTGCGATTGGTGCTGACATAACAAACCTCCCTGCCGTCTGCCATGGGAACGCGGTCGCCGCGACGGTTTACGGCTGAGCGCGCAAAGTCAAGAAAACCTGTGGAGCAGCGCATTTTTCTACTTATACTGCGCCTTCATTGCCACACCTTTCTTCGAGCTCTGGTAGGCGAGATCGAGGATGTGGATCGGCCGACGCGCCCATTCCGGCGTGATGATGAGTTTCGTACCTTTGGCCAGATGGTCGGCAATATTCTTATAGAGCTTCCAGCCTTCGCTTGCCTGGTTCGGCACGCGCACGGTGACCGTCCGGGCGCCGTCGTGCGTAATGATCTCGCCGGCATCCCAGTTCATGATGTAGGTGCCCTGCGTGCCGGTGACCTTGAACCAATGCTGATTCGGCCGCGAATCGATCGAGCTCACGGCGAGCGTGGACCAGGCGCCGTTGGCGTAACGGACCGTGAGGAACCCGTCGTCCTCGTTCGTGTCCTGCTTCCAGGGAGTCTGCGGAGCCCAAATGCCGGACCAGGTGAACCCGGACACTTCCTTGATCTCCGCGTTGACGATCTGGAGGGTGTATTCAAGCATGTGCACGCCCCAATCATACATCAGACCGCCGGAGATGGTCTTGCTGGTGCGCCACCAGTCACCCGGTTTGCCGTAGTTGTTCATCTGCGCATCGACGCGCACCACCTTGCCGATCACGCCCGAGCCGATGTGCTTCATGGCTTCCAGGATGTGCCCATCCCAGTGCCGGTTGTGGTAGGTTGAGAGAACGACGCCCCTCTTCTTCGCGGCGGCGATCATCTGGTCGCACTCGGCCGTGGTAATAGCCAGCGGTTTCTCGCAGACAACATGGCGGCCGGCATTCAGGCACTGCAACGCCAACTTGGCGTGCGTATCGTGCGGCGTAATGATCGCCAGCAGATGCACGTCGGACTTCTTGAGCATTTCCGCCGCCGAGGTATACGTCGCGATGCCCGGGAAATCCTGCTTGGCCGCGTCCAAGCGCTGCACGTCGATTTCCACCACGGCGGTCGGCGTCATACCGGCCTGCTGCATCTCGTTCAAATGCGCACGGCCCATGTTAAAGGCCCCACCGTAGCCAATCACGCCAACCTTGATATCTGATGCTTGCTTGAACTTCGCCATTGTTCCGCGCTCCTTTTGGTTGATTCCGACACCCGTCGTGTCAGCCGACGCATGTCGGGTGTGCCGCCTGCCACCCTGCTGTGCGGCCTTGCGCCGCGCAGGCAACTGAACTGAAACCGGTTTGCCGCTGCTCATCCTCAACTCCTTGGAATTGATACAAACTATGCGGCAGAAAAAATCACTAGCAACAGTCAAGATGATATGACGGGGCTGGAGGCGCGCAAATCTAATACCATTGACATAACCTATGATTGTTTGATCAAATATCGCATGCCCCTCAAACGCAAATCCTCCGCCTCCGCGGCCCTGTCCCCCGGCGCCCACGTCGCAGCCCTCGCGTCGGTCGGCATGTTTTACGCCCCGCCCGTCGACCGCCTGCCGCCGATCGAGATCCGGCCGGGCTTTGAATATATCGAACTGTTGACTGCGGGCGTCGTGCTGGATTGCGAATGCGGGCCGGAACGGGAGTGCGGCCCCGGCACCCTGTTCTGGCACCTGACGGGAGACCGCACCATCCACCGGACAAGGCCCGCCTCGCCCTATTGCTGCCTATGCGTGCTGTTCAAGGTCACCGCGCCCGTGCGAAAGGCTCCCCGCCGGTCGTTCGCCGGGGATGCGGCCTGGGCACGCACCGTAGCGGACGATC
>CAYSHQ010000475.1:0-2054 GCA_964430835.1 uncultured Lentisphaerales bacterium | reverse complement strand
CCGAGCATTTCGCCGTCGGCGCTGAAGAACTGGCCATCCGCGCCCCAGGTGTCCACGCCGATGGCGTCGAGCCGGTCGCCGATATTGCGGCGGAAGGCCTGCAGCCCCTGGATGATCTGGTGGTAGATGTGGGTGTCGTCCCAGCAGGTGCGCTCGGTGAGGGCGCCGGTGCGGTCGGGGAGGAAGAAGGAGACGCCTTCATGGGCGAAGCGGTGGACTTCCTCCATGCGGAAGCCGCCCGCCGCAAAGGAGCCGGCAAAGCACTTGCCACCGGACGCACCCAGATCCACAGCCATCAAACGTTTCTCAGTCATGGTCATTCTCCGTTTTACTTTCTGATCTACTTTTCCAAAGGGAAGAGATTCCCGACACCCAGCAGGGTGGCGGGGTCGAAGATTCGTTTTAGTGCGCGCATCGCCGCGATGCCTTCCGCACCGTACATCACGTGCAGCAGGTTGGTCTTGAGCTTGCCGATGCCATGCTCGGCGGAGACGCTGCCACCCCACGCCACCACTTGCCGTGCCCACGTCTCGTAGAGCGCCTTGCCCTGGGCATACTCCTGCATGTCGCGCGGGAGGATGTTCACGTGCACGTGATTGTCGCCGATATGGCCGAAGACCACATACTCCAGGTGGGCGGCGGCCAGATCACGGCGGTACATGGCCATGACTGGGCGCAGGTAGGCATCGGGCACGGCGAGGTCGGTGCCGAGTTTGGTGAGGCCGGCATGCTGTCGTTTGCGTTCGGCGATGCGCAGGTTCACGTACTCTGGCGCGGCATGGCGGAACTCTTTCAGGCGCTGGCGGCCGAGGTCGTCGCAGGAGGCCCAGGTGTCATCGGTGCAGCCGCCGTGGGTTTCGATCCAGGTTGCCAGTGCGGCGCTGCAGGCATCCAGGGCGGCGTCATCCGTCACGGCATACTCGACATAGATGGCCTCTTGCCAGTGGTCGGCCAGGGGTGGCAGGTGGGCGCCCTGAGCGCGGGCTGCGCGTAGCAACTCCAGGACGCCGTGGTCGAAGTACTCGACGGCCACCGGGCGCTGTGCACCGGCCTGTGGCTGTGGGTCGCGCACCCATTCCACGAGGTCGAGGGCGCACGGTTCGTCGGGCAAAAAGCAGACTACGCCCAGGGTGAGGGGCGGGCGGGGGTGGAGGGTCAGTTCGATTTCGGCGATGACGCCGAGGGTGCCTTCGCTGCCGATGAAGAGGTCGAGCAGGTCCATGTCCGGGGCGACGTAATAGCCGGCGGCGTTCTTGACCTTGGGGAGTTCATAGGCGGGGAGGGGACCGCTGAGGACGCGGCCGCTGCGGGTGGTCAGGCGGAAGTGGCGGCCGGTGGCCTGCTGCGCGCCGCGCTCCAGTTCGAGCAGGTCGCCATCGGCCAGGGCCACGGTCAGGCTGTGGATATGCCGGCGGATGGCGCCATAGGCGAAGGAGCAGGCACCGGAGGCGTTGCAGGCCACCATGCCGCCGAGGGAGGCGGAAGTCTCGGTGGGGTCGGGGGTGAAGATCCAGCGTCGGCTACGTAGGGTAGTGAGCGCCGCGCGGCTGGCGGCCTCCCAGTTGGAGGTGTCCTCGGTGGCGCCCTCGAGGAAGGTGCGTAGGGCCTGCAAGGTGACGCCGGGTTGGGCGCGGACGCGGGCCTGGCCGTCCGGGGCGATGGAGACGCCCAGGAGCCGGTCCATGCGGGAAAGGCTAATGACCAGCCCGCCATCCGGCACGGCGCCAGCGGCAATACCGGTGCGCGCCCCCTGGATGGTGACCTGGCGTCCCGCCTGCGTGGCCTGCTGCAGCAGGGCGCAGAGTTCGTGGCTGGTGGTGGGGAAGGCGATGCCATCGGCGGTGCCGGTGCGACGCGATTCGTCGCGCAGGCCGTCCGGGAAGTCGCGGGCAACATCAGTTAGAATGGTGGTAGCGGGCATGGTTTCTTTGAAAAGCAAAGGCGCTATCTTATTGCGCCGGCACCCGCTTGGCCAGCTTGCAAATTGGGAGCATGGGCACTTTCGCAGGGGGCCGCCTCCCGTCCCTGAACTGCGGAAGATTGGGGGGGTGGAT
>CAYSHQ010000474.1:0-2079 GCA_964430835.1 uncultured Lentisphaerales bacterium | reverse complement strand
CGGGCGACCAGGTCGGGCTGGCTTCCGCCGCGTTGTGCGTGCGCGTCAGGCGCGTCAGGGCACCACTCCCCAGGCGTTGCAGGAAGAGCTCCGGATTGCCGGGAAAGGAGAGGATGATCGCCACATCCGCACCGTTGCGCGGCGAAACCACCGGCCCGGCATTCAAACCGAGGTAACTCGACAACATCTGCTTCGCGCCGGTCTCCGTCGAGACCCGATAGGCGCAGGGGCGGCCATTCTGGTAACTGGCACAGAACGCGCCGCGCCCGTCCGGGGTCCAGCGCGGCCCCACGCACAGCGCATTGTCACGTGTCACCTGCACCATGTTCTGCCCGTCGGCATCACACACAAAGAGATCCGCCCCGGTGCCCGCACGACGGACCATGATAATGCGCGAGGAGGCGATCCCTTTGACGCCTTTAATCTTGCTGACGATCTCATCGGCCAGCGCATGCGCCTCGCGGCGCGGATCCAGCGTACCGGGCCGCCGCGACCAGGCAAAGCTCCCCGCCGCCCACGAAACCGTACAGGCCGCCTGCACCGAACTGCCGGCATCCGCCACCGAGCCCGCCACCGTGGTGGCGCCGGACGCCGTCACGCTGAACCACCCGGAGCGCTCCAGGTCCGCCATCAGCGTCTTGAGAAACAGCGTGGCTTGTGGCCCGTTGGCGGCCAACCCCTTGAGCGAGATGGCATCCTTGCCCGCCCCCCTGCCCGCGACCGTGATATCCCCAGCCGCCTCCACCCACGACGGCGCACCTACAGCCAGCGCCGCCACCAAAACCAGCCCATACACACGCAAACGAGAGTTTTTCATACCGTCATTCTTTCCTGCTGCCGCACTACTCCGTCACAATGAATTCCACGCTCAACCCCCGGGCATACTCCTTGAGGAACCCGGCCGACAGCCCGGACACTGGCGCCGCATTCCTGGCAGCCAATCGCACCGTGCCGTCCATAACCGCACTGCCAGAGCTCTGCACAATCGCAGACTCCATGATACGGCCACCTGCATCGAACCGCACCTGCAGCAACGCCGGCTGCCGGCCGGCATCCGCCAGGGTTGGCCGATCCCAAGCATCGTACAACGCGCGCCGGATCAGAAGCAAGCACCGCTCACGCTCCGCCAGAGGAACGGAGTTGGACTCCCCCAGCGGCGCCTTGATCCCCCCCAGCGGATCAAGCTCGCCGGCCGTCAAGAGGCGCGGCGCCGTGCGGGCCGTACCGGGCTTGCCCGGCGTAGTCGTCAGACGCGTGGTGCGGATCGCGCTGACGACCACCGGCACAGGACCGCTGACCCGGGACGGGGCGGCGTTGCTGGGCGGCGGCTTGACCCGGTCACGCGGCGGCGTACGCTCCTGGGCCGGCCCCTCCGCATCCTCCGGCGGTAGTGTCGGCGTGGGCTTGGCCGGTTTCGGCTCCGGCGGCGGGCGCGGCTGTACCGGATCCACGGGCATGACCGGTGCCGCCATCGCCGGCGGTGGCGGCTGGTTCACATTCTCCGTCGGCGGTTTCTTACGCTCCAGCTTCGTGGTGCTATCCAGATTCCGGATGTCAATATCCTTGAACGCCGAAAGATCCACCGGTGGCGGACGCCGGCACCCCGGCAGCACAGAGACCACCACCGCTGCCAGGATCAGCAGCAGGTGCCCGGTCAAGGCGGCCACAAAAGATTGCCGATAATGCGCTGTCATAACCCGCTTGCTTTACGAATCACAAAACTCCGGGATCACCCACTGCGCAGCCATCTGCTTGCAGCAGTCATCCCCCCTCCTCACCGTCACAAGCCACCGCCTGCGAAGGCACCCGCGCCCAGTCGCTAGAACGGCGCAAGATCAATAGCGTATCACCGGGGGGCGCCCTGGGTCAATGAAGCGCCGTTTCCGAGCTTGAGCCGCACGGGAAAAGCGCATGTACACGTGTCCGGCTCGGCGGGAGCCGCGCCCGCCCGGTGCGGTGTGGCGGGTAGCGCGGGCTCGCCCTCAAGCCCAGCGCATACAACTTGAGGGCAGCCCCCTCGCCCCCCATATCGAAGGGCCGTCGCACGAGGGGTCTGGGTTCGGGGTTCAGGTGAATGGG
>CAYSHQ010000473.1:0-2082 GCA_964430835.1 uncultured Lentisphaerales bacterium | reverse complement strand
CGCGATGATCCCATCCATATCGGCCATGTTGCGCAACTCGAAGATGGCCGGATGGTCCAGCCCCGGTAGCGGCGGCCGCAACGACTTGGCACCCGGCGCCAGCACCAGCTTGTCGTAGGACTCCTCGTAGACACGCTGAGTGCGCGCTTCGCGAATAGCGACTTTTTTCGCCACCGGATCAATGGCCGTAACTGTGGAGCATATGCGTACGTCCAGGTTCAAGGTGGCTTTGAGCGATTCCGGTGTCTGCACCAGCAACCGGGCGCGTTCCTTGATCACGCCGCCAATGTGGTACGGCAAGCCGCAATTGGCAAATGAGACGTGTTCCTCTTTCTCGAACACGATGATTTGGGCCTGTTCGTTCAGGCGACGCAACCGGGCGGCACAGGACATTCCGGCGGCTACGCCACCGATGATAATGATCTTCATTGCAAGGCTCCTTGGCGTTTACGCATACAGTTAAGAATGGTCGTGGCCGCTGGCGTGTCGAGTGTATACCAGACCTCTTTGCCGCGGCGTTCGGCCTGGATGACCTGGGCCTGGCGAAGTTTGGCGAGATGCTGCGAAAGCATCCCTTGCGCGCCACCCAGGGCGGCCAAGAGCACATGCGCCGGTGTCGGACCGTGCAGATCGAGGAACTCCACGATCCGCAAGCGGTAGCCGTGGCCCAGCACCTTGAGCACTTCGGCCATCTGGTTCATAAACGTGACGGGCAATGGTTGTACCGGCATCGCGCAATCCTCCTGGCCGCAGGGTAGATGCCCTACGGCGGCTAACACAAAATTAACGATATATCATAATGTTACGATATGTCAACTGGGAAATCCTCCCACTCATGCGCCAGCCGACGCCTGATCTCATCAGACGGAGGATGCTGCTATGTTGGGCTCGCGCAGCTGGTGCATAGGCTGCTCCAGTAGCCCCGGCCCGCCCCCGGGCCGAGGGCGGATTGAGATTCTGTGCGCCGCAGGGGCCGGATGCGCGGAGCCGCAGCGGTATGCCGGGGCGGGCCGCGTGGCCGGGCACCAGGGTGCCGCGCCGCTCTCGTAAAAGGGGAATTGGGGCGGCGGGGGGGTGCGGGGTTGTTGCCGGAGCGGGAAGAAAGCCCCAGGTGACGTTCCGGGTTGGTCGCTGCGGGTGGCGTTGTTGCTGGGCAAGTTCTTGGTTCGTCGTTCTTGGTTCTTGGTCTTTGCGGGAGAATGTTCGTGGTTCCGTTCTTGGCTGGTTGCTGGGAAAGTCAATGGCAATGCGGTCAAGGGCGTGTAATTGTCGCCGTGTAGGTTGCCTGTGCTTATCGCAACTCTTGCGGGCGGTTGTTCAGGGCTTATTTGTGCGCTTGAGGGCAGACCCCTCGAAGCGCCTTATTTGTGCGCTTGAGGGCAGACCCCTCGAAGCGCCCGCCGCCAGACAGTTCAGAAACTGCGTGCCATGAAGGTGCATATCAAACTTCTGGGCCAAGCAACACTGTTTTGTGTTTTGATGCCTAACCCTTACGCACCCCAGCTGCATTTCTGTCCCTCAAAAAAATCGCCCGTTGTGGCTGTTCGGACTCTCGCTCCGCTCGGGGTGCGTCCCGCACCCACGTCCCGCCCAGCAACAACCCCCCTTACTTGCTTTAGCTCACTGCTGACCTGGTGGGGGCAAGGCAGCCCGGAAGCCAATGCCGTCGGCGGCGTTGCCCGGGTGGCTGCTGTGGCCGCGAAACGCAGACCGGCAGCTGCTCGCGCTGAAGTCCCAACCGCCGCCGCGAAGGACGCGGCCCGAGCCCTCATAGCCAGGATACCAATCCGAACACCACTCACATAGGTTCCCCGCCATGTCATACAATCCATACTCATTCGCAGCGAACGTGTTAACCGGACTGGTGTATGGAGAGCTGCCGCTGGAAAAGCGCGTGTCGAAACCTTGGTACCCCGTGTCATACGTGTACATAAATGGATCACCATAGTAGTTCGCGCGCGTGTGATCAATCGTATCGCCCCACGGAAAACGTGTGCTGCTTATCCCGCCACGGGCGGCGTACTCGTACTCGACATCCGTGGGCAAGCGATACCCCGCGACATTCTCGTCGCAGATGACCGA
>CAYSHQ010000472.1:0-2085 GCA_964430835.1 uncultured Lentisphaerales bacterium | reverse complement strand
GACCATCGGCGTAGGGGTCGTGGTCGGTATCTGTATCGATGAAATCAATGGAAATGGGTCATGCTTGCGCGGGGTTGACCAATCTTCCAGTCTTCCATTCTTCCCACTCCCGCAGTTTGGCGGCGCAACTCCTCGCTCGCGCGTCGGCCGAGCTTTGAGGTAGAGTGAAGTCGGTCGTTGGGAGGGGTACGATGAGCGCGGAAGCAAAAAAAGCAGGAACCGGCGGGGGGGATGACGAGTCCGTGGTGTCGCGTGCGGAGCTGCAGATTGAGCGCGAGAAGATCCAGATCGAGCGGGAACGGCTGACGCTGGAGCGGGAGCGGATGGCGGCGGAGCGCGAGCGCTGGCGCGCGGATGCGGAGTGGAAGGCGCGTGCGGAGGGTCGGGGGATTACGATCAGCACGTTGGTGTTTGTGGGGGTCATCTGTCTGCTGGCAGGGGGGATCGCCGGCCTTTTGGCGGTGGGGCCATACCGGGCACGGACTTCCGTGGATCGACTGGCGGCGCTGGTTCCTCCGGCCGGCACCAATACGGTCGGGGCGGCGGGTGCGCCCGTGCGCCTGCGCTCCATGGACGCCGGTGGTGGCGGCAAGGCGTATTTGTTGATCCTGGAGTAGTGCGTGCGCCAGTCAGGCGGGGAGGCATTCGATGAGCGTGTTCAAGGCCTATGACATTCGGGGCGAGTTTGGCCGCGAGTTTGATGCGCAGGACGTCTATCGCATCGGGCGTTGCCTGCCGGGGTTGCTGCAGGCGCGGCGCGTGCTGGTGGGGCGGGATGCACGCCGCTCATCGCCAGCCCTGCGCGATGCACTCTGCCAGGGGCTGACCGAGGCCGGGGCGGATGTGGACGATCTGGGTCTGGCGACCACCCCCATGGTCTACTACTTCACGGCACGGGACGGCTACGAGGCCTCGGTGCAGATTACCGCCTCGCACAATCCGCCGACGCACAACGGGCTCAAGATCTCCGCAGCGGGGGCGCGGCCGGTCGGGCGCGATACGGGGCTGGCGGCGCTGGAAGCGTGCGTGGCCGGCGAGTTGCCACCGCCGGCGGCCCGGCCCGGTCAGTTGCGGCAGGTGTCGCGTCTGCCGGAGTTTGTGGCATTCCTGCGCCCCTGGGTGCCGGACCTGCGTGGCCTGCGCTTCGCGGTGGATGGGTCGGATGGTATGGCCGGGCTGCTGATGCGGGAACTCTTCGGTCCGGAAACCCTCTATCTGAACAGTGAGCCCGATGGTGCCTTTCCGCACCATGGTCCCAATCCGCTGGAGGCCGCCAACCGCGCCCAGCTCGCGGCGGCAGTGCGGACGGAGCGGCTCGACGCCGGGGTGATCTTTGATGGCGATGCCGACCGGGTGATGTTTCTCGACGAGACCGGGGCCTTCCTGCAACCGGATTTCCTGATTCCGCTCATCGCCGGGCGTTTCCTGCGCGCGGAACCCGGGGCTACGGTCTTATGCGATATCCGTACTTCACGCGGGGTGACCGAGGCGCTGGCGGCAGCGGGCGCGCAGCCGGTCCTGTGGAAGGTGGGGCATGCCTTTGCCAAGCTCAAGTTGCGCGAGACCGGCGCCGTCTGCGGGGGAGAACTGGCCGGGCATTACTACTTCCGTGATTTCTTCTGTTGCGATTCCGGGGAGCTGGCCGCGCTGATCGTGCTGGGCGAGCTGGCCGCGGCGCGCGCGCGTGGCCTGACCTTCCGCCAGTTACTGGCGCCGGTCTGCTGCTATGCCAACTCCGGTGAGTTGAACTTCACGGTGGAGCGCAAGGAGGAGGCCATGGAGGCCTTGCGCCGCGCGCTGGTCGCAGAGGCACCGCCGCGCAGCGTGCTCGACTTCGACGGCCTGCGCTTCGATTACGCGGATTGGTGGCTCAATATCCGCCCCTCCAATACGGAGCCGTATCTGCGTGTCGTGATGGAAGCCGCGACGCCGGCGCGCCTGGCGGAGCGCCGGGCGCGGGTGGAGCAGCTCCTGGCCCCCTTCGTGTAACAGAGGGGAAGGGTTCAGGATTTGGCGTGGCTCAGATGCGTTTCAAGCATTTCCTGCAGGCAGTAGCTCCGTTCCATCCGCTAAACCGCCGCCGTG
>CAYSHQ010000471.1:0-2088 GCA_964430835.1 uncultured Lentisphaerales bacterium | reverse complement strand
GTCCCAGTGCCCCTCTATAAACACATGACCGCGCGGGGTCCAGGCATACGAGGAGGGGGACCAGACCCAGCCGGGGTTCGTGCGTAGCCAGTACCCGGCACGAAAGACATAGCGCCCCTGGTTCCAATACCAGCACCCGGGCACCCAGAACTCATCCGCGGATGGTGCGGCGCCGGGGGGCTGGATGTCGGCTACCGCCGGCGGCGCCGGCAGGTAGACGACCTCTTGCGCACTGGCAGGCGACCAGAAGCCCGGTACCCACTGCCACCCGCCGCTGATCGCCAGCCAATAGCCCGGTATCCAGGCCATTCGAGGTGGCGGCAGGCGCCAACAACCACTCACCCAGATATAGCTCGCCCGCTCGGCGTCCCAACTCCAGTAACCGGGCACCCAGAGGTAGGCCGCATCGGCCGGTCGCTCGGCCGGCGCGTTCTCCTGCGGGGTGGCTGGTGGCTGACTGGCGGTAATGCAATCCTGCTTGCTCTGCAAGGCTACCGGCTGGGCGAAGGCTTCATGCACCGGACCGCGGTTCAGCACTTCTGGCTGTTCCTGCGCCGGCGTCGGCGGGACATCGGCAGGGGTATTGACGGCGGCCGCCGCGTTGGCCGGTAGGGGCTGCGATACCGGCGCGCCGGCCGTCGGCCCCACCGGTACTGGCGCGGAACGAGTCTCCAGCGGCAAGGGCGGCGGCGGTGGCTGCGCAGGTGCCAGATAAACCACACGCGGGCTGGGATGATAGGCAATGGGGTGCTGTTCCACACGGCAACCGGCTAAAAACGACAGGGTGGTGCCCACCAGCGGGAAGACAAGGCTTGTTTTCATAATAGGCGGGGGACGGAGCATCGCGTCGGCGCGCTTCAGTAGTAGGTGCGCTTGGCCGCGAGGGCGGAACGTGGCTGGCTGCGATCCCGCGCCAGCTTTTGTAGCTGTGCCCATCTCAGCATGTTCTCAACAAATTCCGTGTTGACCGGATCAAAGGCCAGACCAATGCGATAGCAATCGGCCAACCCTTTGGCGGCTTGTACGGTAACCACGCGGCAAAGACTCGTGGGCGTGTGCGCTGCCGCACAAGGAAAGTCGCGGTGAAAGACCTCTATGATCGCGCCGACCTCCAGCGGTTGCAAGGCTTCGACACACATGCCACCAAAAGAGAAGTCCTGGACCGAGGCACGCATCTGGCTCGTCTGGTCTTGCGGGCGCAATTGACAGATAATCTGGGGGATATGCACCGCGATGCGTCTGAACTTTCGCAGATCTTTGCCCATGCCCATTGCCTCCGGCGAGCCAATTCGCAGAGCCCGCACGCATGCCAGCTCGGCACGAAATCCGTCCGGTGGTGGCGTAAGCCTTCTTCCCCAAAAGAGACAAGTTAAACGCTACTCCGGTCCAGGCCGGGAGTCAAGGATGGTCTTTGCGCCCCAACCACTCCACATTAACCCCACCTCGCACTGCCGAGCAGAGCGGAAGAGCCGCGAATCGACGCCGGGCTACCATCCGGGCATGCCTCCGCGGCACCTGGCTCATGATCTAAACCACCCCTCCGACTGACGCACGCTCCCGTCCCCCTACTCCGCCTTCTTCAGATCCAGCTCGATGAACTTGGTCAGGGCCAGCGGCACATCCTGGCTGAGGCGAAAGGGGACATAGCGCGCATCGTCCGCGGGCAGCGACACGACCGCCGTGGCGCGGCCGATCTCCTGCGTTGCGGCCGAGAAGAGGCGGATGCGCAGCGTGCCAGCGACCGGCTTCTGGTTGATGATATACAGGCTCAGCGTGCGGCACCAATCGTTGGTCGCACACCCTTCGGACTGCTGGCCGACCGACACCGCGACGCCGTGGGCCTTCAGCTCGCGCGAGGGGCGCACGTCATAGGCGGTCACCGCCTTCTCATACGCAGCGCCGACGCTGGAGACAAAGGTGCCGGCCCCGGCCCCGATCGCCCGCCCGGCCTTGCTGCTCAACTCCTTGGCCCGCTCCACGCTGTCACCCTGGTAACACCCCGACACGAGGAAGGGCAGGATCAGTCCGGCTACAGGGAAGTATTTCATGATTGGGTCTGGTTTACGGCACGGCCCCCCGTGCGCCTGC
>CAYSHQ010000470.1:0-2098 GCA_964430835.1 uncultured Lentisphaerales bacterium | reverse complement strand
TGCGTTATGGTTCTGGAAACCTGAACCCTGAACCCTGAACCCTGACACCTGACACCTGACACCGGGTGCCTTACAGCAACTTTTTGAAAAATAGTGCAAAGATAAGGCAGCCGGGCGACGTATGTAGGATGGAAGCACGCAAGATACGGGAAACGCACGCGCATGGCAAGCGGACGCGATAGCGGAGCAGCGGATCACCGCCACAGCGGGATGGAGTCGGTCATTGACGCCTATCAGGCGCCTTTGCTGCGCTATGCTGCCCGGGTGCTGAACAACGCCACGCTGGCGCAGGATGTGGTGCAGAATGCGCTGGTGAAGCTCTTTCGGCAGTGGCAGCCCGGCATGCAGCCTGGCGCCCAGTTGCGGAACTGGCTCTACCGGGTAGTGCACAACGAGGCGGTGGATGCCATCCGGGCCGAGGAGCGGCGCAAGCGCCATCACGAGGCGCAGGCGACGGCCATCGTGCTAGCGCCGGCGGCAAGCGTGGCCGGTGATCCGGCCGTGCCGGAAGAGCGCGAAGCGCTGGTGCTCCAGTGTCTGGGCAAGCTGGAACAGGCCCAGCAGCAGGTGGTGCTGCTGCGGCTGCAACAGGGGTTGAGTTACGAGGAGATCGCCACCATCACCGGCCACAGCAGTGGCTACGTGGGCACCTTGCTCCATCTGGCGGTCAAGCGACTGGCAGCCGAAGTCCGGCGGCTGGAAAGTAGTACAGCGTCATGAAGATCTGCGACCAGGATAAGCAACTGACGCCCTTCCTGCTCGGGGAGCTCTCCGAGGCGGAGGCGGCCGCCGTAGAGCAGCATCTGGAGCAATGCCCGGAGTGCCAGGCGTCGCGGCAGGAGTTGGCGCCCACGCTCCAAGCCCTCCAGCAGGGGTTGGCGCGCGATGCTGCCGCGCCGCTCGCCCTGACGGACGCGCAACGCCGCGCGTTATTGGCCATTCGCCCACAGGCACGCCGCCCGCTCCTGTTCTGGCTGCGCGTCTATGCCCCGGCCCTGGCAGCGGCGGCCAGCCTGGTCGTCGTTCTGGGCGGGATCTGGGCCACCATGCAGCGTGGTGCGGTCATGCCCTATCGCGTGCCCAAGGGGACTGGCGAGCCCGTCGTGAATGTCGCCAAGATGGTAAAGATCAAGAAGACACGCGAGCCGCTGGCCGCGATGGAACTTGCACCACAAAAAATGGAATTGGCAGAAAGCGGCAGCCCCGCACCAGAAATGCGTGACCGTTATGAGCGATCTGCATCAGATGTGTTGTCCCAGACGCTCAGCGACGGTACATACGTGAGACGGCGTTTTACGAAGCCGGATCCCGCTGCTGAGCAGGAGCTGGGCCGCGACCGAGGCGACTTTGACGGCGACGGGCTTGCTGGTCGTATCGTTCCCGTTGATCCCCCTGCAAAAACGGCCTACCGAGGTTTCGAAATCGCGACAGGGGAGGAGGTAAAGAGACAGCACCTTCCTGTTATTAGCGCGGTATCTGACGCGCTGTCGGATGGATGGAGCAAGGACGCAAACGCGCTGCTTACCGGCACCGACGCCGAGGATGCGCTTACCCGTGCTCCCGAAAAGCGCGGCCAGATAGCCGCCGGTGCTGCCATCCCGCCACCGCCACCGGCGCCTGTGCTGAATCGTATTGTGGATTATAATGCTGCTGTACCGGCCAAAGAAGACGTTGCGCTAAAGAAGCAGAAGAATAATCGCAAGCAGGAGACACCGCCCAAAGAGAGCGCTACTTTTGCGTTTTATTGCCCTGACCTGAGTGATACCAAGATGGAAGCACAGGGCGAAGGCGACAAGCTGGCTACCTACGTGGCGGATCCCGTGCGCATCATGAGCACGCTGGGCACACCAAGGGCCGGTAACATGGGGAAGGGCGGCAAGGGGAAGGGCGGATGGCCAGATGGCATGGATAATCACCTGATCCGGTTCATACGCATGGAGTACGACGGCCATGGCTGGGATGATGGGATGGATGCGACCTCGCGTGCGGACCTGAACTTCCTGGATACCTTTCATCGGTTGACCGGGTTCAAAGTCACCGACAAGACCGAAAGTCATCCGATTAGGCTGTTGCGTAAGTATCCCAAGGGATATGCGCC
>CAYSHQ010000469.1:0-2105 GCA_964430835.1 uncultured Lentisphaerales bacterium | reverse complement strand
CCCCCTCCCAGCCACGAAATTGGAGCAGACTGAGATAAAATAAAATTTCCAGCTTGCGCGCAGCCGTCCGTTTACGGCATAGTGAAATTGCAGGCAAGCGCAGGACTTGTAGAGGTCGCTGGCAACGGCGGCAACCCGTAAGGGTGGGATCCTCGAACCTGGGGCCTGCGTTATGACTGACCCCCATCGGCAAATCCGCGCAGATGGGGGTTTGTCATTTTTAAGGCCTCTACCTCCGCAGGCCAGAATTTAACACCATACCCCAGCGCTTTCCCCTTGTGTCGATAAAACGTTGGCCGGAGCATCTGGGTGTACTTCTCCTCTACCTCGCCATATCGATTTAACTGCACAGCATAATAGAGACTGGATGCCACCGCATCGGCGATCTGTAACCCGGCTAACTGGTCGTGATTCACGGCTTCGACGCGATCGGGATCGATCACAGACCAGTCCACGCGAACGTCCATTGGGTCGCTTTGATCTTTCAGCAACCGCAAATACGCCCGCAGTTCGTCGTAGGACATAATGCTCCGGTTCGAAAAGACCACATGCGCCGTGCCACCCCCCGGGCCATCCGCGGCATGATCCCGGCACAGCCACGACACCCTTTCCAGCAAGAACCGTGTGGCGTACCGATAGAGGAGAAACTTCTCGGCTTGGAACTTTTCCGGATCCCGAATGCTGGGTTTGTGGATCAAAACGCTCACCGTGCGAACCGGCATGCCGGCAATGCGGCGCACGTACGGAACGCGCTGTTCATGCTTCAAATCGCTGAAATGTAACTGCTGTTTGGGGGCTTTCCCCAACGTCGTACGGACTTCACCAAGCATCCGCACCAGCGCCAGATCGTTTGTTCTACGCACCACCACAGCGGAAAGCACCATCCAGTGTCGGCTACCCGTACCATCGGGCCGAAAGACGAAACCCTCGTCTCCCGACTCATCGACGTAAACCCTGAATCCGACTCCACTCACAAACAAACCCTTTCGCGCTTCCCTGTAAGCGCCATCACAACGCCCTTGCTCTTATCCATCACAAGTCTTGGCAACAATAGGCGCATAGGTATCAAAAGTCACTCCTTTTGTGTCCTTATTGCTTCTCCAAACCATTCTAAAGGCCCAAGGCCAGCCAACCAAGCACAAAGTTCCAAGGTAACCACTCAGGTATCAGGGTTCAGGGTTCGGGGTTCAGGGAATACCTGGCGATTCGCCCTTCTTTGTTCAACCAGATAGCCACACCCCAAACGCGCGACCGCTCTGACGGTGAAATCCGGCCTGAACCCTTCCCTCCTGAGTAGTTACGTCACAAGAACATTCCCATTCGCGGCCATTCGCGTGCATTCGCGGTTCCTATTTCTTGCGTTTTGTTCCTTCGCCCACAGGTAACACAGGCGTCAGCAACCAAGAACGAAGCACCACGAACCAAGAACACATCATCGCGCCAACGCATGCTGCAACGTCAGGATCGCATAAGCGGTCACCAGCACCGGATCCCCTTCGAGGTAGCTGTTGACCTCGTTCACCCAGTAGCCGGCCCGGTCGCTGGTCGCGCGCTTCTGCAGCGCCACCATCTTCTGGATCAGCGCCTCGCGCCAGGGGATGCCGGCGCCGCCGTCCAGCGGCCGGATGACCTCCTCGCCGCTGGCGGCCAGACATTTGGACATGGCGTGGTAGAAGAAGTAGAGTCCGTTCTGCCCCTTGCCAGGATTCTCCGCCAGCGTCCAGTGACGCGACGCCCAATCCAGGTACGCATCCACGCGCGGATCGTCGGAGGCAACCTTCTCATGCAGCAGACGCAGCGCGCCATCGTACGATATACTGCCATAGCCACGCCGGGGGACGGCTGACGAAGCCGGTATCGGTGCAGCCTCGGGGGCGGTCAGGTTGCGCGCCAACGCCGTGGCACGAGAATAATCTGCGTCGATCCCCTGCTCCAGCAGTGCCGTGCGCTCCCGCTGCCAGGCACGCTGACGCAGTTCGAAATCGCGCGCCCGGGCGCTGTACTCCCGATCGATGCGCCGCCGCTCCGCCACCCACGCCGCTTCTTGGGCCTGCGCCGCTGCGGGCGTCAGCAAACTCTGGCAAATCGCCAGACTAAACCCGCGC
>CAYSHQ010000468.1:0-2105 GCA_964430835.1 uncultured Lentisphaerales bacterium | reverse complement strand
AATCTTCCGCAGTTCAGGGCCGCCGGACCCGCCGGATGCCATAATGAGCATGGCTTGCGAATACTCGCGTACCGTGGCGGTCAGTGGTATATTCGCGCCTGCATATTCATGGATAAGAAGGGTGACACGTGATACGAGGCAATCGCTTGATGTCCATGGTGCTGGTGGCCGGGTGGCTGGCGGCCGGCACGCTCATGTCCGGGGAGATCACGCCGGAGTTGGACCGTTTCTTGACCTCGCCGGATCTGTGGAACGATTCAGCTGCGGATTTCATGCTGGCGCAGACCCCACTGGGGTTCGGCTATCTGTCGCAGCAGCGCGATTGCGCCCGCTCCGTCGATAAGCGCCTGACGTTCCAGGGGCAGCGAGTCTGGGAGGCGCTGGCTTATTTTGCCACCGGGGCGGTCCGGCGCGTGGAGCTCTCGCTCTATAACCGCGGCGATGCCGGAGTCCTTTCCGAAACGGAATTCCAGCAGTTGGTCAAGACCGCGAGCGATGGCCTGACGCGCTGGGCTGGTAATGCGGGCAATCCGCTGGAAGAGACCACCAAGGATGGTGGCGCGGCGATCACGCGCAAGCATACCTGGGTCAAGCCTCCGTGGGCGGTGCAGGTGTCGCGCGCCTATGTGGAGCCACGGCGGCAGGGCGCGGCGTCCCTGCCGTTCCGCGCGGAGTTCGTGAAGGTGATCATTTCGCGCGCCAGTAGCGACCAGCAAGTGGTTAAGGATGCCACCACCGTAGCGTGGATGACGGGGGCCAGTTCGCTCTCGATCAAGAAGCATGTGCGCCGCTCCGACACGGGGGATGTCTGGGTCGATGGCGTGCCGATGGTTGACCAGGGGCAGAAGGGGTACTGCGCGGCGGCCTCGGCCGAGCGCTTGTTGCGCTACTACGGGCGGGCTGTGGATCAGCACCAGGTGGCGCAACTGGCAGATACCGCAGCCAAGGAAGGGACGTCGCAAGATGGGATGATCAAGGCGCTGACCATGATCGGGCAGCGCTTCGGGTTGGACATGAAGCCGGTGATCACGTTGGATTGGAACCGGCTGTCACGGCAGATCGAAGCGTACAACCGTGCGGCCAAGACGGCTGGCAAACCGCTGGTCGAGATCGGCACGTCCATCAATGTCACGCAAGTCTACGCGACGATGGATGCGGCGCTGCTGCGCAAGGTCATGGTCAAGCAGTCCACGGATCTGGCGCTCTTTAAGACGAACATCAAGGCCAGTGTTGCGGCCGGAGTGCCGCTGCTCTGGTCGTGCATGGTCGGTAAGTTTCCCGAAGTGCCGCCGATCAATCCGCCCGGCACCTATGGGCACATGCGCCTGATCATCGGCTACAACGAAAAGACCGGAGATCTGCTCTATTCCGATACCTGGGGGGCCGGCCATGAACTCAAGCGCCTCCCCTTTGACGATGCCTGGACTGTGACCACCGGGCTGCATTTGCTCAAGCCGCGGTAGCTCAAGCGGGCCGCCGGCCCTGGCCCAACGTGTCCGCCATCCCGCTCGTCCTGCCGGCTACGGAGCGGCGGCCAGCGCGTTGGTGATGGCCGCGACTAGTTCCACGGCTTCTGTCACGCCCACGAATTGTTTCACGGGCACGCCCTGGCGAAAGATGATCAGCGCCGGGATGCCATTGATGCCAAACCGCAGCGCCGTCTCCGGCGAGGCATCCACATCGAGTTTGCCTACGATGGCTTGGCCTTTCAGTTGTTCCGCCACCTGCTCCACAATGGGCCCTTGCAGGCGGCATGGGCCACACCACGTGGCAAAGAAATCAACCAGCACTACGCCCTGTTTGGTCTGGGCGGCAAAGTTGGTGTCGCATAACCACACTACAGCAGACGGCTTACCGGGTTCCGCCGGTGCCGCTTTGTCGGCGGCTCTTGCGCACCCCATGAGCAAGAGCGACAGCAAGCAAATCACGATAGCTCTCGTATCTCCCATTTTCATAGGCCACCATTCCGTTTCTGTAACTACTCAGGAGCGAAGGGTTCAGGGTTCGGGGTTCAAGCCGGATTTCACCGCCAGCACGGTCGTGCGTTTGGGGTGTGGCTATCTGGTCCAACAAATAAGAGCGAATCGCCAGATGTTCCCTGAACC
>CAYSHQ010000467.1:0-2109 GCA_964430835.1 uncultured Lentisphaerales bacterium | reverse complement strand
GGCGCGGACCAAGCGCGTACCGCTCGCGACGGCGGGTCCGGCGGCCCCGCCCTACCGGACTGTCAGCGGTTTAGGCGTCGGCCACCGCGATGCACTCGATCTCGACGCGGGCGTCCTTGGGGAGGCGCTTGACCTCCACCGTGGAGCGCGCGGGCTTGTGGTCGCCAAAGGCTGCGGCATACTCGGCATTCAGCGCGGCAAAGTCATTCAGATCCGTCAGGAAGACCGTGACCTTCACCACCTGCCCCAAGCTGCTGCCGGCCGCCGCCAGCACTGCTGCCAGATTGCACAAAACCTGCCGCGCCTGGCCGGCGGTATCTGTGGCGGCAAACTGCCCGGTCGCAGGATCGAGCCCCAACTGCCCGGAGCAGAAAACCAGGCCGCCGACCTTCACGGCCTGTGCGTACGGACCCACCGCCGCCGGTGCGGCCGCTGTGGCAATGCTTTGCATGCGAAGCTCCCTGTGGCTGGACGGACGACCTACACAATCAACGGGATGTTCTGCCACTTGTGCAGCAGTTTCGTGAAGGCGCCATTGTCGCCGGGATGCCGCACCAGCGCATGCCAGAAGCGCTTATTGGGCATCAGCTCGAAGAAGATGATCGTGGCGGACAGCTTCGACTCCGCGAAGCGCGCGGCCAGCCGGCGCTGCATCTCGCCGCCCACACCGCCCTGCAGCACGCGCCCTTCCAGAAACCAGAGGTCCGGCGTCACCCGCGCGGCCCGCCAAACTGTATCCTGCCACCCCTCCTCCACGCGGCCACCCTTCACCAGATCAAAGACCTGATCATCCAGGCGCACGGCATCCCCCAGTCGCTGGGCCTGCGTGGCCGGTGTGAAGACCGGCAGGCGATTCACCCCCAGCCGCAGCGCGCCGCGTTCCAGATCGCGCAACACTGCCGGCGTTGCCACGCCCATGATCTCGGCCAACCAGGAGAAGAGGCGGCGACAGCCATCGGCATCCATGATGTGCATGCGCCTTCCCATACCAGCCAGCAGCCGCTCAGCATCCGTGGCCCAGCGGTTCGGCCGCAGCACCACGCAGGTCGGCCACAACCCCTCCAGCGTCAAGAGCGGTGCCGGTGGCCCTGGATCGCGTTGTTCATCGCGTGCCCGGCAATCGAAGAGATAGAGGCGCCCGCAGCGGTTGACCACCAGATCCAGCGTAGCCTCCGCGCGCTTAGCCCCGGCCTGCACCACGCCGAGATTCACCCTCACGTTGCGGATGCCCATGGCCAGCAGCGTGGCGGCCACAAAATCGGCAAAGGTAAACTCCTCGAGCCGGCCGGGGCGCTCCAGCGCCACGGCATACATCCGGCCCCAATCCCAGTTGCACTTGCTCCCGACCGTGACCAGCCGCCCGATCTGCTCCGGGGTCAGCGCTTCCGGTGCCCGGCTCTCCCGGAAACGAATCTCGGCCACATCGGCCGCCAGGAGTTCCACCAGTTCCGTCACCGGCAGCCCATCCGTCACATCCGGTGGCACGGGGTGAGCCAGGGGCGCAGCCTCCAGCTGGCCGCCGGCCACGCGCAGTGCCGCCCATGCGCCCTCCCCGTCCCGGTACCGGGCTTCAAAGACCTTATCCGCGGCCATAACCTTGGACACGCCGCCAAGCATGGCGCGGGTGGCGCCCGTGGCATCAACCACCCAGCGCGTGACGTGCGGGCGGAAACGCCGCCAATCCCCCAGGCGTTCCGCGACCTTCGCGGCCGTGGCCGCGCCCGGTTCGCCGGGCAGCACCACCCGCAGGGTCGGCCAGCGCCGCGAGCAGAAGCGGCGCAGCCGCTCGGCGGGCGCCGCAGAACCGCGCTCAGCCGTCTGGTAGATGAATACACCATCCAGCCCGCCCTGCTCTAAGAGATAGGCAATGCTTTGCAAGGAACTCCAAGGGTCCTCACTGGCAAAGACCACCAACGCGGTAGTGGCTGTGGCGGCTACGGGCGCGGGCGTCGATTTGTTATCCTTCGTATCCATGCGTGCCATTATCCCAACATCCGCCGCCGAAGCAAGCCTGAGAATCGCAGGGCCGACGCATCTAATTTCTCATTCTTTTCCCTATCCTGGCGCTCGACGCCTTGGTGAGGGGGCTGTATCTGTGACGCAGCGAGT
>CAYSHQ010000466.1:0-2117 GCA_964430835.1 uncultured Lentisphaerales bacterium | reverse complement strand
CATGATCCGCGGCGGCCGCGTCAAGGACCTGCCCGGCGTGCGGTACCATATCGTACGCGGGTGCCTGGACAGCCTGGGCGTCGCGGGCCGGAATCGCAGCCGTTCCAAGTACGGCGTCAAGGTGCCGAAGCAGGAAGAGAAGAAGTAATCCGCAGCGGGGCTAAGTTATGTCGAGAAGGCGTAGAGCGATCAAGCGGCGGCTGACGGCGGACCCGAAGTTCAACAGCGAACTGGTGGCCCGCGTGATCAGCAGCATGATGAAGCGCGGCAAGAAGACCACGGCCGAGCATATCGTGTACGGTGCGATTGAGGAGCTGGCGGCCAAGACCGGCAAGGATCCCCTCGAGGTCCTGGACCAGGCCATCGGCAACATGAAGCCCAAGGTTGAGGTGAAGTCCCGGCGCGTGGGCGGCACCACGTACCAGGTGCCGGTCGAGATCCGGCCCACCCGCCAGCTCGCGCTGGCGCTGCGCTGGATGGCGCAGTTCGCCGCGACGCGGCGGGGCACCCCCATGCCGAAGGCCATTGCTTTGGAATTGCTCGAGGCCTACAACGGCCAGGGCAATGTGATGAAGAAGCGCGATGACACGCACAAGATGGCGCAGGCCAACAAGGCCTTTGCCCACTATGCGTGGTAAGCGCACGACGGCCGCGGGCCGTCTCTTTGTTCTTTGAAAATTCGCGTGGAGCAGGCGTCTTGGACGGCAAGGCTAAAGAGTCTAAAGCGGGCAAATCCGGCGTGATGCCGGACGGGCGGGAGGTCGCACTCTCGCAGGTCCGCAACATCGGGATCGTGGCGCATATCGATGCGGGCAAAACCACGACCACCGAGCGCATTCTTTTCTATGCCGGACGCACGCACAGACTGGGCAACGTCGACGACGGCAACACCGTCACCGACTGGATGATCCAGGAGCGGGAACGCGGAATTACCATTACCAGCGCCGCGATCACCTGTGCGTGGCATGATACGCAGATCAATATCATCGACACGCCCGGTCACGTGGATTTCACCATCGAGGTGGAGCGCTCGCTGCGCGTACTCGACGGTGCCATCGGCGTGTTCTGTGCAGTGGGTGGAGTTCAGCCGCAATCGGAAACGGTCTGGCGACAGGCGGACAAGTACCGGGTGCCGCGGTTGGCCTTCATTAATAAGATGGACCGTCTCGGAGCGGATTTTGACGCGGTGGTGGCCGAGATCCGGCAGAAGTTGTCTGCCAATCCCGTGCCGCTCTTGCTACCCTGGGGGCGGGAAGCCGGTTTTCAGGGCGTGTTTGATCTGGTGGCGCGGCAGGCGGTGACGTTTGATGAAGCGACGCACGGGCGCGAAGTCCGTCGGCAGGCCATCCCGACCGAGTACCAAGCGGCCGTGGAAGCCGCGCGGGTCCGCATGATCGAGCAGGTTGCGGAAGCGGATGAGGAGTTGTTACCGGTGTACCTCGAGAATCCCGAGGTGCCCAGTGACCAGCTGCAGGCTGCCATTCGGCGAGCAACCATTGCTGGTCGTCTAGTGCCGGTGGTCTGTGGTTCCTCGTTACGCAATAAAGGTGTCCAGCCGCTGTTGGATGCGGTGGTGGCTTATCTGCCTTCCCCGGCGGAGCGTCCCGCGGTGGAAGCGACGGAGCTCAAGACCGGGAATCGCGTCGAGCGCGAAGCCCGGGATACGGCTCCGATGAGCGCGCTGGTGTTTAAGATTGCCACGGATCCTTACGTAGGACGGCTCTTTTTCCTGCGCATGTACTCCGGTACGTTGCGTAAGGGGCAGAACGTCTATAATCCCCGTACCAAGAAGCGTGAGCGGTTGCTGAAGATCGTGCGCTTGTTCGCGGATGCGCAAAGCGAATGTGAGACGCTCTTTGCCGGCGACATCGGCGCGGTCGTGGGCCTCAAGGAGGCAACCACGGGCGATACGCTGTGTGCCGAACATCAACCTGTGGCGCTGGAGCGGATCCAGGCGCCTGAGCCGGTGATGTTCATGGCCATCGAGCCGAAGTCGCGTGCGGATCGGGAAAAGCTGGAAGTCGCCTTGCGCGCTCTGGCGGCGGAAGATCCCACGTGCATCGTGCGGGTGGATACGGATTCGGGACAGACGATTTTGAGTGGCATGGGCGAGTTGC
>CAYSHQ010000465.1:0-2118 GCA_964430835.1 uncultured Lentisphaerales bacterium | reverse complement strand
GCCCCAGGTTGGCCGGATGCAACAGCGTGGTATTCACAACCACCATCCCTGCCCCGCTGCGGGCATCCCACGACATCTGATACGACAGCGTATCCACCCGCGCCGAGACCAACCCCACCTTGGTAATGACATCCGCGCGGCCGCTCTCCTCCCGCCCCGCCTTGGTGATGATTCGGCCGGCACGCCGGTTGACCAGCTCGGTCAAGCCGCGCCGGTCCAGCTCCAACAGATGCAGCCGCACCGTGCGCGGGCTGATATCCACCCCCGCCGCCAGCAGCGCCTCCACAATCCGCTCCGCCCCCAGCGGCGTGTGCGCATCCCGCAGCACCCGCAGGATTGCCGTAATGGCCCGCTCTGTCTTTGCACCCATGCCCGCCGCCCTTTTACCGGTTGTTTTGCCGTACGCCGCTCGTCTGCGGCCGGAATAATACGGCAATTTTGCCGACAAAAACAACTCCAAAGCTCATACTAGCCGTTGCCACAAAGCTCCGCCGAATCTATTCTTGGCATGTGTTTGCCGGTATAGGCAACACGCAATGCCCCCGGGGCATCAAACGTGCAACCGTCAGGAAGGATGAACATGAACGATTACGTAAAGAGCGTATTGCAGGAAACCAGCCAGAAGAATGCCGGCCAGCCGGAATTTTTGCAGGCCGTGACCGAAGTAATGGAATCCATCAGCCCCGTGATCGAGCGCCATCGCAAGTACCGCGACAATGCCATCTTGGAGCGCATTGTGGAGCCGGAGCGCGCCGTGATGTTCCGCGTCCCCTGGATCGACGATCAGGGACGCATGCGGGTCAACCGCGGCATGCGTGTGCAGTACAATAGCGCCCTCGGCCCGTACAAGGGCGGCCTGCGCTTCCACCCCTCCGTGAACCTCTCCATCATCAAGTTCCTCGGCTTCGAGCAGATCTTCAAGAACTCCCTGACCACGCTCCCCATGGGCGGCGGCAAGGGTGGCTCGGACTTCGACCCCAAGGGGAAGAGCGACAACGAAGTCATGCGCTTCTGCCAGTCGTTCATGACCGAGCTCTTCCGCCACATTGGTGACAACACGGACGTGCCGGCCGGTGACATCGGCGTGGGCGGCCGCGAAGTCGGCTACATGTTCGGCCAGTACAAGCGCCTCGCCAACCAGTTCACGGGCGTGCTGACCGGCAAGGGGATCAAGTGGGGCGGTTCCCTGATCCGTCCGGAAGCCACCGGCTACGGCTGCGTCTACTTCGCCAAGGAGATGCTCAAGACCCGCGAAGAGACCTTCGAAGGGAAGATCTGCACCGTCTCCGGCTCCGGCAACGTGGCCCAGTACACCGTCGAGAAGCTCAATGAGCTCGGCGCCAAGGTGGTGACGCTCTCCGACTCGGCCGGTACGATCTACGACAAGGCCGGCATCACCAACGAGAAGCTGGCTTGGGTCATGGACCTCAAGAATAACCGCCGCGGACGCATCTCGGAGTACACCAAGCAGTTCAAGGGCTCGGAGTTCCTGGAAGGCCAGCGCCCCTGGAATGTGCGCTGCCACTGCGCGTTCCCGAGCGCCACACAGAACGAAATCTCGGGCGAGGATGCCAAGGCGCTCGTGCTGAACGGCTGCCGCGTGGTGGCCGAAGGCGCGAACATGCCCAGCACGCCGGAAGCGGCCGAGATGTTCGTGGCCAACAAGCTGCTCTTCGCACCGGGCAAGGCCGCCAACGCTGGCGGCGTGGCCACCTCCGGCCTGGAAATGTCGCAGAACTCCATGCGCCTCTCCTGGACGCGCGAGGAAGTGGACGCCCGCCTGCAGCAGATCATGCGCAGCGTGCACGACGCCGCCCGCGGCGCCGCCACGGAGTACGGCCAGCCCGATAATTATGTCATGGGCGCGAACATCGCCGGCTTCTGCAAGGTCGCCGACGCCATGATCGACCAGGGCATGGTCTAAGTTTCTAGCCGGTTACGGCTGAAACCACTGACGCCGCGCGGCTGCCCAAGCCGCGCGGCGTCGTCTTTTTATGGCTACCCAGTGCAACTACCTCGCAGCCTTCTTCGGCTAGCCAGCGCTTGGCGTATGCCGCAGCCAGTCCCTGAACTGCGGAAGATTGGGGGGGTGGATGCTTGGATGAATGAGATAACCGC
>CAYSHQ010000464.1:0-2135 GCA_964430835.1 uncultured Lentisphaerales bacterium | reverse complement strand
CACGCGACCGGCGGATTAGAAATCCGCTGCTCTGTCCAGCTGAGCTACGGGGGTAGCGGGCGACAAACAGAAGTAAAGATACTGTATGCACCGACAGAAGCAAAATTATTTTATGCGGTCGTACTTGTAGGCCGCCGCACAGGTCCCTTCGGAACTGACCATGCAAGGACCGACCGGTGTGCGCGGCGTGCAGCGTTGCGCAAAGAAGGGGCATTGCACCGGCGTACACTTACCCTTGATGACATCCCCGCAACGACAGCCGGGGGGTTCGCGTCCCGGGCCAATGGATAGGCCAAACCGCACGGTGGCGTCGTAGCGCGCGACTTCCGGTCGCAGCGCCATGCCGCTGGCCGGCAGCTCACCCAGGCCACGCCATACGGCGTCGGTCGGCTGCAGCAACCGGGTCATCACGCCCCGTGCCTGGGGGTTCCCCTCTGGCCGCACCACGCGCGCGTACTGGTTCTCCACCTCGGCGCGGCCGTCCACGAGTTGTGCCAGGAGGGCACACAGCCCCTGGAGGATATCCAGCGGTTCGAACCCGGCCACCACGCAGGGCTTGCCATAGGCGCGCGCAAAGGGCGCGTACGGCGCCAGGCCGATGATCGCACTGACATGGGCAGGGCACAAAAAAGCATCCACAGCCACGTCCGGATCAGCCAGCACGGCCTGCAAGGCGGGCGGAACCAGCTTGAACGAGGTGAGGAGCGAGAGGTTTGAGACGCCCGCCTGCTGCGCACGGTCAATCAACGACACCACCGGTGCCATGGTGGTTTCGAAGCCGATGCCGAGGAAGACAACTTCGCGTGTCGGGTGGGCCTGGGCCAGTTCCAGCGCACCACGCGGGGAATAGCAGACCTCCACCGCCGCCCCGGCGGCGCGACAGTCCGCCAGCGACGCCTCGGAGCCAGGCACCGGCAGCAGGTCGCCAAAGGACGCAATGGTGACCCCCTGCCGCGCCAGCGCGATGGCGGCATCAAGGAATCCGGGGGCTGTGACGCAAACCGGGCACCCCGGACCGCTGAGCAACGTGACATTCGGCGGCAGCAGCTCCCGGATGCCATAGCGCGCAATGGCCATGGTGTGGCTGCCGCAGATCTCCATCACGCGCACCTGGCGGCCACGTGCCGCCAGCTGGGCACCCAGGACCTGCAGGCGTCCGCGCAAGGCTGCCGCCACGGCCGGATCGCGAAAAGGGGCGAGGTAGTTCACGGGGCGGCCTTCCACGCCGCCGCCAGCTCCTGAAAGAGGGCTAGCTGCTCGCGGGCCGCCGCCGGGTCGAGCTTCTCGATGGCGTAGCCGGCATGGATGATCACATGATCACCCGGCTGTACCGGCCCAACCAGCGAAAGGTCTACCCGGTGGCGCACCCCGTCCAGCTCGGCGACGCCTACGCCGTCCGCCTCCAGCTGAACAATCTGCATGGGAATGGCTAAACACATGGGGGGGGCTAGAAGTTCGTGGCCACCACTTCGAAATAGGCCTGCGGGTGCTGGCAGAGCGGGCATTTTTCGGCCGCCTTGACGCTTTCATGCGTGAAGCCGCAGTTCTGGCAGACCCAGCGGACCTTCTGATCCTTGGCGAAGACCTTGCCGGTTTCGACGTTTTTCAGCAGCGCGAGGTAGCGCTCCTGGTGCGACTTCTCGACCTTGGCGATCTGCTCGAACATACGGGCGATCTCTTCAAAGCCATCCGCGCGGGCTTCCTGGGCCATGGTCGGGTACATATCGGTCCATTCATGCCCCTCCCCGGCGGCGGCGGCCGCGAGGTTGGCCTTGGTGTCGCCGATGCCGCCGAGCGCCTTGAAATGCAGTTTGGCGTGTTCCTTCTCCTGATTGGCGGTCTCAAGGAAGAGGGCTGCGATCTGCTCATACCCCTCCTTTTTGGCCACGGAGGCGAAATAGGTGTACTTGTTGCGTGCCTGCGACTCCCCGGCAAACGCCGCAGCCAGGTTCTTCTCGGTCTTGGTTCCCTTGAGTTCCGCCATGATTGCGCTCCTGTCAGATTAGGTTTCAGGTAAAAGCAAAAGCCTAATCCCCCCGCTGCGCGAAGTCAATGCCCGCCTTTCATGCGCCCCCGGGCGGGGCGCATCCCTGTTTCACTTACTTGGGCCATTTGGCAGGGGAAGACAGAGGCAT
>CAYSHQ010000463.1:0-2155 GCA_964430835.1 uncultured Lentisphaerales bacterium | reverse complement strand
GCCATCAAAGAAATCCACGCCGGCCACCGCGCGCTGGTCCGCCAAGGTGCGCAGGGAGACCAGCGGCGGGATGTCGTTGGTGGTCAACGCGTGTGCCAGCGTTACCATGCGCTCGACATCCAGGTTGGCCGCATCGAAGACGCTTGGATGCGCCTTGCCGCTGAAGTAGTCCGCCGGCGTGGCGACCAGCTTGGACGACGTGCGCAGGAGCATTTGCAGGGTGGGGGCGATCTGGCCATGCGCGGCCAGGAACCGTTTGGTTTCAGGACGCAAGGCGGCCAAGGTGGCAAAGAGCGCCTGCAGGAAGGGTTGGTCCGAACCGGATGAGCCTTGTGAGATCACTACATACGGCTGGTTTACGGGGTAGAGGTCGCCCAGTCCCTGTGCATCATGATCGCGGTGGGCGGGGTAGCAGTAGAGATGGTTGCTGAGGTATTGCGCGAACAGGAACGCGACCGACGGGCCATCCGTGAGTGCGCCCCGCGGCACGCTGCGCCAGTAGGGACCGGCGGTGACGGCCACCGAGGAGTTGCCGATCACGATGCCGTTGTAGATGAACGCATTTAAACCATAGTGTGCGCGGAAGCGGCGGGCGTCCTCTAGATAAGTGATGGCGCTGGCACCCGGGAAGGGGGTGAGGTCCAGTTGCGAATGACCATCGTCGCGGTTGTCATACAAATCGCCGGTATTGCCGGCGGCGCTGCCCTGCGCCAGCCAGGAACGCAGTTGCGCGGCGGCAGGTCCGTTCCATTTCGCGGACAGGCCGGCTGCGGTGGTAGGTGGCGGATTGGTAGGCCACGCAAAGAAGGTGCGGAAGTGGCCGCGATCCATGTCCCAGTGCGTATTGGTAAGCGTAACCGGGGCGATCCCGTTGACCACCGGCACAGCCGTGACAACGGGGCGTCCTGCGACGGGTTGGTCGCGCAAGTCATGGGCCTCGGCCAGCAGGTTGGAGAAGGCGGGCAAAGGATGCAACCGGGCGAGATCGTCATCCGCGCCGATCTGCAGAACATTGCGAAAACCGTTGCGGATAGCCTGCTGCAGGGCCGTGAGCGCGTCATCCAAGCGGTTCTGGAGGGTCAGGGCGCACGCCAGGTTGTAGCGCCAGACGGCATCTTCTGGCATGAGTGCCAGACCGGTACGGCAGGCGCGCTCCATCTCCGGCAGATTCTTCTCCCGCATGGCCCGCTGGAATTCCATGGTCAGTTGCTGGTGCTTCTTGAAAACGAGGGGGTATTCAAAGACGTTGGTGGCGGCAGACCCCAGGCTGGTAACGAGCACGAGCAGCACTAGTACGGTTGCGGTCTTCACGCGGAGACGCCTGGACGAAAGCTGTGTTGTCATGCCCATAGAGTACACCGCCCGCGTGGCGGTGTCAGTAGCGAAGCAACGGCAGGCTCGTGAGAGGCATGGTCTTTTCCTGAAGCGCCCACCTAACGCAGGCTGACCAGACTTCCATAATGAGAACTGCTGGACGGGCGTTGCCGGGCGCATCTGCCGATAAAGTTACCCCAGAGTTTCCTCGCGGCGCGGCCGCGCGAGGGCTTCGTGGTGAAACGCCCCTTTGCCTGGCTTGATCGAGTTGCCACACCTTCAGGTCTTCCTTGCGAAGTTGTCCCAGGAACGCATCCATCAGTTCGCTTGGCGTCGCATTCGACACCGGCGGCGGATGCACCAGATAGCGGCGTACCCAGTGAATCATAAAGCGGCCATGACGCTCGTCTGTCAACTGGTTGCGAAGCAGGTGCTCGGCGAAGGAGGCGAGTAGCTGTTCGGATGCACGATCTGCCTTGATTTGGTCTCCATGTATGGCGGCAACAGCCAGTGGTTTCATACTCAGGTATATGCTGCCGCATGCCAGTTTCTTACAGCAGAAAGAAAAATACTTGGCTGGGGAGCGAGACACCCCAGTGTCCCGCTTCTACAACAAACTGCATGCAAACTAATTGTACAAGCTGATTGATTAGCAAAATATTAGGCCGCTTCGGCCTAATCAGGGAAAAACCCATGGAAAGACTCCTTCGAGGCTGCATTTCAGGCCTTTACACTGCAGTTGGCACTTGAATTAGGCCTCCTCGGCCTAACATGGTCAATTCCCATGGATTGCCGCATTCAGTCTCCAATTTTGGTTGACCCGGGGCCTTTTGGAGGCGTA
>CAYSHQ010000462.1:0-2157 GCA_964430835.1 uncultured Lentisphaerales bacterium | reverse complement strand
GGGTTGCTGTTTTTCAGTGAGGCACCTGAGCACATTCAGGTCAAGATCGGTGGTAGCTGTTAGTGATTTGCCTCCTCCAGACCGGACGTAGGCAATGGCTAATTCCTGTTACCAGCGCCACTGACGTGAGATGAGAACCTCGCCATCCGCCTTGCGGGAGGTTGCAACGTACAGTTGACCGACTGCGCTAGTTACGTTAACCTAGGACCATTGCAGGCAGGGTGGTGTCGGCGATGGCCTCTAAGCACGCGACAATTGTGGAAGAGATCAAGCGGCAGATCATCGACAGTGTCTTTGTGCCCGGTGCGCGTCTGCCGTCTCAACTCGCCCTGTCCGAGAAGTTCGGCGTGGCGGGGGTGACGGTCCAGATGGCCCTCAAGCAACTGGAGCGCGAAGGATTCATCGAAACGCGCAGCCGCACCGGCACGTTTGTCGTTGAGACCCCGCCGCACATCAACCAGTATGCACTCGTATTTACCTTCGATCCCCGCGCGCAGTTCGTGGAGGAGCGTTGGTCGCGGTACTACCAGGCCTGGACCCAGGCGGCCGTAGGTTTCCAGCACCGGACCGGCCTGCGGATGCTGATGCTCCATGGGATCGACGAGCACGCGGAGTCGGCCGATCGCCAGCGACTCATGGCGGAGATCGCCCGCCAGCGGCTGGCGGGCCTGATCTTCACCAACCAGCCCTTTCGCGTCACAGGCACACCGATCCTCGACCAACCCGGCCTCCCACGTGTGGCAGTTTCCACCGCGCAACAGTACCCCCATGTGCCAGTTGTCACCTTTGACGGCGCGCTGTGGATCGACAAAGCGCTCGACCATCTGGCCACACTGGGCCGCCGTCGGGTGGCCATGCTCGACTTCGGCATGGAGGCGGAGTTCGTGGCGCGACTGAAGGCTGGCCTGGCCGCCCGCGGCATGATTTCGCATCCCTGTTGGACGCAGTACGTCAACTTGCGCCGTCCCGAGGGCGCGCGGCATGCCGTTGAGCTGCTGATGCGCGACCGCGAGCGGCCCGACGCGCTGTTGGTGGAGGACGACAATTTCGTGGAGCATGCGCTGGCTGGAATCTCGGCGTCCGGTGTGCGAGCGCCCGAAGATGTCGCCATCGTGGGCCATGCGAACTTCCCCGCCCCCCCGGCCAAGTTGCTGCCGGTGCGGCTGCTGGGGTACGACGTCAATGCGGTCCTGCAGACTTGCGTCGATCTGATTGACCGCCAGCGTCGGGGTGAACGGGTGCCGGGCCTGACGGTCCTGCCCGCGCTGTGGGAGGAAGAGGTCCGCGGACAGCGGTCCATATCCGATTGTGCTGTGGGCACGGAACAGGCGGCGCCGGGCGGCGGCCGCACGGGGTCCGGCACGGGCCGGGCGTAACGGAGAGGGTGGAGGCAGACTGGACAGGAAGGAGCAGGCCATGAGAGGTCGTAAGCTGGCATGGGGAATGGTGGGGCTGGTGGTTCTGGCGGCGGCGCGGGGCGAGGCGGCGGTGGTGACGGATAACAACCTGAGCGCGACGACGCTAGGGGGGCTGACCAACGCTCCCAACCAGGTCTCCGTGGGCTTTACCGCGCCGCGCACGACGCGCATCGCGGTCGGGGCGGATGTGACCATGACCAAGTCCGGATACAATGTGGCACCTTATTGCGTGGATGCCATCAGCTCAAACTCCACGGCAGTCAACACGGGCGTTCTGGCGGGCACATTTGTCAACTGGAACCCCCCGCCGGCCAGCTACAGCATCCACCACACCCTAGTGGCAAGCAGCGGTACGGCCCAGCCGGCCTCCCGTTTTTACTATAATCTCGGAGTGGGCCGCAGCGACGTGGGCATCGGCGCCTACAAGTTCGTGGCGACAAATATCACGCTCTACGTGCCGGCCGGCAAGGATGCCGGACTGATTGCTGTCTCGCGAGGAACCTGCGGTCCGAATCTCGTACCGAACGCCAGCTTCGAGAACACGACGGTTTCGTTCTGGAACGGCGCGACCTTCGTCTCGGATGCCGGAAAACACGGCTCGCAAGTCGGCGCCATGGCCGGCACCGGACTGGGGAACTCCCTGGCTATCCCCGTCGAGCCCGGGCGCACCTATCGCTACTCGTTCTGGCACAAGGCGGGGGGATCGTGGGCCAGAATCGAGTGGGGGCTGACCGATCCT
>CAYSHQ010000461.1:0-2159 GCA_964430835.1 uncultured Lentisphaerales bacterium | reverse complement strand
GCCAGCCCACCGGGGAGCAGTTCCGCGCTGCCGCGTGTGGCCGCTGCGGCACCTGATTGGTACGGCCAAAGAGATGCACAACTTACGGTTCTAGGCTAAACGTTTCGTTGGGGTTGATTGGCGTCTGGTGGCTGCCTGCGCCAAGCGCAGGATAGCCGAAGCAGTCCGCGGGGTCAGTCCGGCACGCTCATGGGGAGGTCATGGGGTGCGCGCGCGTCATTCAGGCCGGCCGGTTCCGTGGTTTTCAGCAGGCGCAGCCAAACGCGCAGGTTGTCAGCGATCACGATGGCGGCAATCACCAGGACCGTGGCGCTGAGCCAGAGTTTCACGTAGTCATCCTTGGCGTAGTAGGCGTGGATGTTGAGGATGTCGGCGGTGAAGGTCACGACGGTGAGGAACGCGCAGGGGATAGCGGTGCAGAGCGCATAGCGCTTGCGCCGTGAGACCCGCAGGATGATGGTGGTACCAATGGCCAGGGCCAGCGCCGAGAGGGTCTGGTTGACCGCGCCGAACATCGGCCAGATGCTGGAGATGTCGCCGGTGTAGAGCAGGTACCCCCAGGCCACGGAGACCAGCGCGCCGCAGAGGAGCACGCCCGGCAGCCAGTCCACCTGCCGGAAGGGGCGGTAGGCGTAGCCGAGGAGGTCTTGCAGGATGTAGCGTCCGACGCGCGTGCCGGCGTCGATCGTGGTGAGGATGAAGAGCGCTTCGAAGAGGATCAGGAATTGGAAGCCATACTTCATCATCTCTTCCAGGCCGTGGCCGAGGTTGGCGAAGATCTGGGCCATCCCTACCGCCAGCGAGATGGCGCCGCCGGGGCGGTGGGCCACGTCGAGCCCTACGAGCTGGCTCAGCTCCGGCAGGTTGACCACGGCCATGCCGAGGGTCTGGAACTTTTCGGCGGGGCTGTTGATGGCAAAGAAATCGGCGGGTGCCAGCGTGGTGGCGGCCAGCAGTGCCATGAGCGAGACAAAGGCTTCGGCCGCCATGGCGCCGTAGCCGATGAAGGGGATGTGGCTCTCGCGTTCAATCAGCTTGGGCGTGGTGCCGGAGGCGATCAAGGCGTGAAAGCCGGAGATGGCGCCGCAGGCAATCGTGATGAAAACATACGGCCACCAGGGGCCGGCGAGGATGGGGCCGCCGCCGTGGATGAAGCGGGTGGTAAAGGGCATCTGCAGGGTAGGGTGCACGATGATCACACCCAGGGCCAGGGCGGCGATGACGCCGATCTTCATGAAGGTGCTCAGGTAGTCGCGCGGCGCGAGCAGCAGCCAGACCGGCAGGATGGCGGCTGCGAAGCCATAAGCGGGGAGCAGCCAGGAGAGCGTGGTGGCACTGAAGGTGAACCAGGGGGCCAGCGCGGATTGGGCGACCCAGGGGCCGCAGAGGACCGCGGCGCAGACCAGCACGATGCCGGCGAGCGAGCCGGAGAGGATGGCGCCGGGACGCAGGCGGAACATGTAGAACCCCACGGCCATGGCGATGGGGATGGTGCAGGCAATTGAGAAGGTCCCCCAGGCATTCTGCTTGAGGGCGTTGATGACTGCCACGCCCAAGCCGGCCAGCGAGGCAATGATCACGAAGAGAATCGCCACGGCGGTAAGAAAACCGGTCACGCGCCCCACATCGCGCCGCGCGATCACGGCAATGGACTGGCCGCCATGGCGCACGGAACCGCAGAGGATGATCATGTCCTGCACGCAGCCGGCCAGGACCGAGCCGCACAGGATCCAGATAAAACCGGGCCCCCAGCCGAACTGGGCCGCCAGGGTCGGGCCGATCAGCGGGCCGGCGCCGGCAATGGCGGCGAAGTGGTGGCCAAAGACCACCCACTTGTGCGTGGGGACGTAATCGTTACCGTTCTGGCAGCGGATCGCAGGGGTGATATGCCGGTCATCCAGCAGCAGTACGCGTGCGGCCAGAAAGGCGGCATAGTAGCGATAGGCCAGGGCAAAGACACAGAGGGCGACCAGGAGCAGAGCGAGGGCGTTCATAATAATTCTCGTTGGTTTTGACGCGTACAAAATAGCGCCTCAGTTGTTCAGAAACCAGAGAATACTTTTGTCAGCCGCTTCCACAGGGTAACGCAGATTATTGTCCCCTCTACCGTAACCCGGGGTGTGGTGATCTGTACATTTTCTTAGGGTTCAGATAGTATG
>CAYSHQ010000460.1:0-2161 GCA_964430835.1 uncultured Lentisphaerales bacterium | reverse complement strand
TCCGTCACCTTGCCGACGGTGGTGAGCTTCTCGGCTTCCTCGTCGGGGATCTCGGCGCCGAACTCTTCTTCAAACGCCATGATCAGTTCCACGGTGTCGAGCGAATCCGCGCCCAGATCATCGATAAAGGACGCTTCCGTGGTCACCTGCTCGGCATTGACGCCCAGCTGTTCCACGATGATCTCTTTTACGCGCTCTTCCAGTTTGCTAGCCATGTACCCATCTCCTTGACTCGTTTACCTCACCAGACGGTTCCGCACCGTCTTACATTACCATACCACCGTTGACGCTCAACACCTGGCCCGTCACGTAGGCGGCGTCATCCGACGCCAGAAAGACCACGCTCTTGGCCACGTCTTCCGCTGTGCCAAACCGCCCTGCGGGGATGGCAGCCATCATCTGGTTGCGCACATCCTCCGACAACGCGTCCGTCATTTTGGAAACGATGAACCCCGGTGCCACCGCATTCACGCGGATCCCGCGGGCGGCCAACTCCTTCGCCATGGATTTACTCAAAGCGATGACGCCGGCCTTTGAAGCAGCATAATTACACTGACCGGCATTACCGATCAAGCCGATAATGGAGGCGATGTTGACCATACTGCCGGCGCGTTGCTTCATCATGATCTTAGCGACGGCGCGCGACAGGAGGAAGGTGCCGGTCAGGTTGATGCGGATGACCTGGTCCCAGTCCTCATCGGTCATACGGATCAGCAGCTTGTCGCGCGTGATCCCGGCGTTATTGACCAGGATATCGACGCGGCCGAACTGGGTCATGACCTGGTTAACGAACGCCTCGATGGCGGCGGCATTTCCGACGTCTGCGGCGCCGCTCATGGCCTTGCGGCCCAGCGCTTGGACGGCCGCAGCGGTATCGTTCAGCCAGTCGGCCTGGCAGTCGCACAAGGCCAAGTCCGCGCCTTCGCGTGCCAGCGCCTCGGCAATGGTTCGGCCAATGCCGCGTGCGGCACCGGTTACAATCGCGATCTTTCCATCCAGCTTACCCATCTCGCAAGTCCTCGTTAGGTGGTTTAGTTAGCCGCCGCCGCTGCCTGTTCGAGCGACGCCGCGTCCTGCACATTGGTAGTGGTATTCTGCTTATCGATGCGCTTGATCAGGCCGGAAAGGACCTTACCCGGTCCGAACTCCACAAAGGTCCGGACGTTGGCGCCCATGGCGGTACGTACGCAATCGGCCCAGCGCACGGACTCGGTCACCTGGCGCAGCATGGTTTCACGGATCGCCTGTCCGTCGGCGGGGTGCAACTGTCCGGTGACATTGGCCAACACGGGGAGGCGCGGGGGGTTGAACGTAATCGACTGCAGCACGGTGCCGAGTCGTTCGCGGGCGGAAGCCATCAGGGGCGAATGGAAGGCACCCGCCACATTCAGCACCATGCTCTTCAAGCCGGCGGCGGCGGCCAGCTTCTCGGCCTCGGCGACCCCCTCCTTGCGCCCGGAGAGCACCACTTGGGCATCCGAATTGATGTTCGCCATGCCGATGCCGGCCTTGTCGCAAATCTCACGCAACTGATCCATCGTGGCGCTCATGACGCTGATCATGCCACCGGCCTGCTCCTCGCAGGCCTGCTGCATGAAGCGTCCGCGCGCCTCCAGTACGCGCAAGGTGCTATCGAAATCCAGCACACCGGCCACGTGCAGGGCCGTCCACTCTCCGAGGCTCAAGCCAGCCGCCATTTGGAATTGGGCCGCCGGATAGCGCTTCACAAACGCCGTATAGCAGGCCACGCTGGTCACGAAGATTGCCGGCTGGCAGTAATTGGAGCGCGTCAGATCCTCCACCGGACCATCGAAACAGACCTTCTTCAGGTCAAAGCCCAGGACCTGATTGGCCCGGTCAAAGAGGGCCAAGATCGCGGCATCGGTCGCCGCCAAGTCCTTGCCCATGCCTACCGACTGCGCACCCTGCCCCGCAAAAACACATGCTTTATCTGCCATGACATGCTCTCCTGTCAGGCCGCACTCTGGGCCTGCTTTCGCTCAACAAGGGGGGGATTGTGACAGAATCCTTGGGAATGTCAAAACGAAACAAACGGCAGAAATCTCTTTTTGCGCTTTGACTTATTCCTAAAATCCGGTATTGTAGCCGACGTTTTGGTCCACTCGGGGAGTAGCGCAGCCTGGTAGCGCGTTTGGTTCGG
>CAYSHQ010000459.1:0-2165 GCA_964430835.1 uncultured Lentisphaerales bacterium | reverse complement strand
GGCGAGGAAGAAGACGTGCGCTTTGCCTGCACCGATGGCGACCTGGCCGCCATCCGCGCCTATGCCGAACAAAAGTTGCAGACCAGCATTGATCTGGCCGCCACGCAAGTGCGCGCGTTCCACCGGAACAACCCGGCCCCCTTCAGCTGGATGGAAATCTTCCGCGCCGTCTCGCTGCGGAAAGAGCTGGATCAACTCACCCGCTATGGCTTCACGGCGGAACACGTGGCCGGCACAGCGGCACCCGTGGCCTTCATCGTGGACGGCGAAAGTGAAACCCCCGTGCGGGCGCTGCTGGAGCTGCTGGAAGCCATTGATCAGCGCGGCCGCAAGGGGTTGACCATCCAGCGCTACAAAGGTCTGGGTGAAATGAACCCGGATCAGCTCTATACCACCACCATGGACCCCGCGAATCGGCGCCTGCTGCGCGTCATGCTGGAGGACGCCGTCAAGGCCGACTCCATCTTTACCCTGCTGATGGGCGACGAAGTGGAACCCCGCCGCCGATTCATCGAAGAAAACGCCCTCAATGTCCGGAATCTGGACGTCTAGGCGCGCATGCCGCGCAAAGGAAGCCTATGGCCGAGTTAATCGTTGCCCTGGATGTGTCGTCGGTACGTGAAGCCGAAGCCGTGGTCACGCGGCTGGGCACCAGCGTGAACTTCTACAAGATCGGACTGGAACTCTTTGCCGCCACCGGCCCGGAAGTCGTGGCGCGCGTCAAAGCCCAGGGGAAGCGCGTTTTTCTGGACCTCAAACTGCATGACATTCCGCGCACGGTCGAGCGCGCGGTCAAGTCTTGCGGCGCGCTGGGCGTCGATCTGCTGACGATTCACAGTTCTGGTGGGCGCGCCATGATTCGCGCCGCGGCGGAGGCCGCCGCCTCCTTTGGCGCCGCGGCCCCGCGCGTGGTGGCCGTAACGTGCCTGACCAGTCTCGATCAACAGGATCTCACCGATCTCGGCATCGGGCGCCCCATGGCCGAGCAAGTCGCCGCGCTGGGCTCACTCGCCGTCGGCGCCGGCGCCCAAGGAATCGTCTGCTCGCCGCAGGAAGTGGCGGCCATGCGTCGCCTGCTGGGACCAGCCGCGCTGCTGGTGACCCCTGGTGTACGCCCGGCCGGTGCGGAGGTCGGCGATCAGAAGCGCGTGGCCACGCCTGCCCAGGCGGTACGGGATGGCTCCACCCATCTGGTGGTCGGCCGCCCCATCCTCGAGGCCGCCGATCCCTGCGCCGCCGCGCTGGCCATCACGGCCGAAATGGCGCGCGGATAACCCAACCGCGCCTGCTACCGGCGTTCTCCACGAGTACCTGCCGTGACCGTTGCCGACATTCCTGTGGTTCATCGTGCCCTGGCGCGCGCCTATGGCGCCTCCCAGGCACCCATTATTGACCTGGTAGCCGCGCAAACCCACGACCCGTTCCTAGTGCTGGTCGGCACGATCCTCAGCGCACGCACCAAGGATGAAACCACCGCCGCCGCCTGTAGACGCCTCTTCCAAAAGGTGCGCACACCGGCCGACCTGCGGCAACTCCCCCTCGCCGAACTGCAACGCCTGATCTATCCGGTGGGGTTCTACCAGACCAAAGCCCGCCACCTGCAGCGCCTGCCAGCCGTCTTGGACGAAAAGTTCGGCGGCCGCCTCCCCGAGACCGTCGAGGAGCTTTGTGAGCTACCCGGCGTGGGGCGTAAGACTGCCAACCTGGTGGTCGTACTCGGGTTTGACCGACCGGGCATCTGCGTAGATGTGCATGTCCACCGCATCTGCAACCGCCTCGGCTTGCTGCAGACGGACACCCCGCTGGATACGGAGATGACCCTGCGCACCATCCTGCCGCAGCGCTACTGGAAAACCTGGAACTCCTACCTCGTGTCGTTTGGCCAGACCCAATGCCGTCCGGTCCGCCCACACTGCTCCACCTGCCCGATCCAGCGTCACTGCGCCACCGGCAGCAAAACGACTTCGCGCAAGGACAAATAAAAAAGCGGGAGGCTGCGCGCCTCCCGCCTTTTCTGAAGCTTGCCCGTAAAACCGCCGTGCCACAGCTCTTTGTAGAGGGGCCGTTCTCACCAGAACCCCGAACCATGAACCTAGAACCGTAAGTTGAGCATCTCTTTGGCTGTACAAATCAGGTGCCGCAGCGGCCACACGCGGCAGCGCGGA
>CAYSHQ010000458.1:0-2167 GCA_964430835.1 uncultured Lentisphaerales bacterium | reverse complement strand
TTGGGGAATGCCCGTCAACCGGTGCATTTCCATAGCAAAGGCCGGTCCTGGGGAAACCCCGAAGTCGGCCGTAGGCTTGGCGGGGCGGCCGCCACTGAGCGCAACATGCACCTCATCCACGCATGCCCACATATTATGCACGGGGTCACGTGCCACGGCCCAGCGATCATCCATATAAAAGGCGCGCACCTGCGGATCGACGCCCAGGCACTGGCGGGGGAACAACCCGCACCCCTGCATATTCGACTGGCCGCCCAGGAGCCAGACATCGCCAACCAGCACGTCGCGCACGACACAGGAAGCGTCCCCGACCACCAGCGTAATCTCATAGGGCCCGCCTACCGGCAAGCCTACCAGACAACCACGGACTTGCCCACGCGCAGCCTTGCCCACGGGTATGCCCGCAAACCCCTTTACCACGGTTTGGCCGCGACGCACGGTGGCCAGCACCGGCCCGCTCGTGGCACAGACGCCGGCGAAGGCGGCCTGGCTGACCTGGCGTTGGTTACGCTGCAGCACCATGTGATCGAACAAACCGACCTGGATCTGAATCTTGGCTCTCATGCGTGCTCCTGTGCGGTCTGCGACTCGTCGCCTGCGGCGTAAAAGGGTTCAGGGTTCAGGGTTCAGGGTTCAGATGTTGCAAAATACTGTCAATCCTGTCAAAGGATTCCATCGGATATCTGCGACTGTAACGCGACCGTGCCAGGCGCGAGGAATGACAATCTTCCAACCTTCCAGCCTTCCAACCTTCCAGTCTGCCAGCCTTCCCGTCTTCCTACTCCCGCAGTTTGAGGGCTAGCCAGCCCCCCGTATCGGATGATAAGGTTCTGTCCATGAGCAAGCGAACCGTCCTAAATTCTGAGCGCATTGTCCAGATGGCCAGCGCCTTTTACGAGTCCGCCACCCTGTTTGCGGCGTTGGAGGCGGGGGTTTTCGCGCAGTTGCAGCAGACGCCGGGTGCCACGGCCGCGGCGGTGGCGGCGGACTGCCAGCTATCGCCGCGAGGTGTACAACTACTGCTGGATGCCTGTACCGCGCTGGGGCTGCTGGAGCAAGCCGATGGGCGGTACAGCAATACGCCAGCCGCCATAGCGACCCTGGTGCCAGGCGCGCCGCACGACCTGACCCGTGCCATCCGCTACAACCGCGACGTCTATGCAGCTTGGGGGCGGTTGCCCGAGTTCGTGCGCACCGGACAACCCGTGGAGCCGCCCGCCCTGCACCTGGGGGCAGATGCCGAGCGCACGCGCCGCTTTGTGCTCGCCATGCATGGCCGGGCGCTGGGTATCGGCCGCGCCGTGGTTCCCCTACTCGACCTCGCCGGGTGTCGCACGCTCCTCGACTTGGCTGGCGGTCCAGGCACCTATGCGGTGCTGATGGCCCAAGCGAACCCTGCGCTGCAGTGTACCGTGCTGGATCTCCCCCCGATCGTGCAGGTGGCCGGCGAACTGATCGCACAAGCTGGCATGTCTGCGCGCGTGCAAACTCTGGCGGCCGACTATCACAGCGCTTCCTTCCCCGGCAATCATGATGCCGTCACGATCTTCGGGGCACTTCACCAGGAAACCCCGGATGCCATTCGGGATATTCTGGCTCGCGCCTATCAGGCTTTACGCCCCGGCGGAAAAATCTTCATTCTGGATCTTATGACCGACGCCACCCATGCGTGGCCTGAATTTTCCGCACTGTTTGCCGTCAACATGGCGCTCACCACGGATCATGGCTGGGTTTTCTCCGATGACGAACTCCGCACCTGGCTCAGCGAAGCCGGTTTTGCTCGTTGTGCCATCCAACCCGTTCCGCCGCCCATGCCACATTGGTTGGCCACGGCGGTAAAACCAAAAGCCTGAAGCGGCACCTGGCCCCGTTACCAGGGTCCCAACGTACCGGCAGGCACGGCCTATGATACACGAACTACAATCGCACACATCCCCACCATGGTCTTTTCCTGAAAACCTGGTTCTGCGGACGCCCCGCCGGGCGAAATCTAACCACAAAAAGCACAAAAGACACAAAAGAGCCGTTTTTTTGTGGTTTATGTGCCTTTTGTGGCCAACCTTAATTGCCTGCGCCGATCCTGCCCATGTCCATACCCTCAGCAAACCAAAACTAACCCAACATTAGCATACACAAAAGCTGCTGCTGCGGTTACCACAAAGACCTT
>CAYSHQ010000457.1:0-2184 GCA_964430835.1 uncultured Lentisphaerales bacterium | reverse complement strand
TCTCCGGCCAGTTTTGCCGGGCGACCGGATTGTCTACGGAAGTGCAATGCGCCCCGTTGTATACACTTATAAAGTTGTATCTTGTAACCGTATGCTCGTGGTGGTGTGTTTGGTCCTGTACTTGTGGAGGGCGCGCCCATGATTCAACGCACCATCGGGCCTCATGTATTGAAACTGGCCAAGATGTACCCGATTGTCACGGTTACCGGGCCGCGGCAATCCGGGAAGACCACCCTGGTGCGCATGCTCTTCCCCGACTTCGACTATGTGAATCTGCTGTTGGCCTCCGGGCGCGATCTGATTCCCATTGAAATAAAGTCCACCTACACCCCGGCAGACGATCTGAGCAAGGGCGTACGCCATTTCACGGCGCTGACCCAGGAAGCCCGGCAGCCGACCGTGATCTACGCCGGGCGCAACCTTGCATCGCAAAACAATCTATCCTTTTGTAACTTCGAGGATGCGGCCGCCATGGTGCATGCTCTGCCGTGAGCGGAGCGTCCGGTTGTCGCTTTTGGATCGCTCCCTTATTCTGTTCCACCTGTCCCACGCTCACGTGTAGAAAAACCGCACGCCATGAAAAAAGACCGGGGCGGCAAAGCAGACCGAATCGATCCGGTCCAGCATGCCGCCATGTCCTTGCAACAGCGCGCCGAAATCCTTGACGCCGCGGTCGCGCTTGATGGCCGACATACAGAGCCCGCCGACAAACCCCATCAGGCAGATCAGCAGGGAGAAGAGCGCGGCCTGCCACAGTTCGAACGGCGTAGCCCACCAAAGGCCGGCACCCAGCGCTGTAGCCAGCAACACGCCGCCCACAAACCCCTCCCAGGTCTTGTTCGGACTGACGGACGGCGCGATCTTGTGGCGTCCCAGGGTCTTTCCACAGACGTACTGCAGTACGTCGCTCATCTGCACCACGATCACGAAGAAGAGCAACAGCTTCGCGTTCTGCCCCTGGAAGCTGGGGATGTGCAACATCAGGAGCGCGGGCGCGTGACTGACGCAGTAAACGCAGATCATCAGCCCCCACTGCGTCTTGGCCGTGCGCGCCAGAAACTGGTCGGTGTCGCCGGAGAGAACGTTGCGTAGCGGCAGGAAGAGGAAGGCATACACGGGGATCAGGATGGAGAACAGGCCGTACCATTCGATGGCCACCAGATAGTACTGCAGCGGCGTGAAGACAAAGAAGACCCAGAAGAGCGTGCGGTGATCGGCCTTGTGCGTGGGCGTGAGCGTGATGAACTCCCGCAGCGCCAGGAAGGAAACGAGGCCAAAGAGCACGGTCGTGCCGACGCGCCCCACGACTAGAGCCGCCGCAAATACGGCTGCCATGCCCCACCAGGCATGGATGCGCGCGTTGAGGTTCACCACCACGGCGCGGCCGGATTCGGCCTTGATCGCGCGGGTCAGCAGCAGTCCGATGGCGGATGCGACGGTCAACAACACGAGCAGCCCGCCGAACAGCCACTGCATCTGTGGGTCGAGGTGTGCCTGAATCCAATTCATTGGTGGGTAAGTCCTTCCAGTTCCCGCCGCGCACGCTCCAGGAAGGCGGGTTTAGGTTCATCTTCCAGCAACCGGAGCGGCACACCAAAGAACGCGTTGCAGATCAGCGGCACAAGCAGGTATTCGCCCTTGGGCAGGATGCGGTTGAGGTTCTCCAGATAGACCGGCACCAGTTGGACCTCCGGCCGGAGCTTTACCAGGTGGTAGATGCCGCTCTTGAACGACGCGATGGTTTCGCCGGAGCCGCGCGTCCCCTCGGGAAAAATGATCAGGTTCGAGCCGGCGTCCAGGGCATCGGTCATGTCGGACAGCGACTGGTGGATGTCGTGCAAACCAGGCACCTCGCCTGCGTGGGAGTGGTCCTTGCCGCGCGTGACCAGCACGACGTGAAACACGCGGTTGGCAAGGAAACTGCGCGCCGGCCCGCGGGTCCAGTAATCCTTTGCCGCGACCGGCCGGGTACGTGCGCGCAGGTGCGGCGGCATCGCCGCCCAGATAACCGGGGCGTCCAGGTTGCTGGTGTGGTTGGCGTAGAAGATGAACTGCCCCTGTGCGGGGAGTTCCGCAGTCCAGCGCGGGACTACGCCGGTCAGGAGTCGCAACAGCGCAGCGATCAGCCGCGCGGGTACACTTTGCGTCCGGCACGCGGGGGACCCGGACGGCGACGGCAGGTGG
>CAYSHQ010000456.1:0-2202 GCA_964430835.1 uncultured Lentisphaerales bacterium | reverse complement strand
GTCCACGCCGCGTACCCTGCGGCGGTGCGAGGGCGGGACTGGTGGGGTGGTGAATCGTTTTAAACGAGAAGAGGCGCATAAGGTGGCAGGGCGCGGATGGGGCGGTTACCAGTTCCGGTCGTCGAGGTAAAGCGGATAGTGCGCTTCGATGTCATAGCGCCCAATCAGCCTAATGGAGCCGGAGTTGGTGGTCATCGACTCAAGGGTGCCGTCGTACAAAGCTTGCTGGTCCATCAGCAGTTCATGCGACTGGTAGGTGTGTACCGTGAAAAAATTGGTTGTCGCGCTTGGGGTAATGCGCGTGGTAACACGGTTCCAGTTTTCGTAGTTGAGAATATTGCCGGCGCGCGGGCTGTTCTGACTGGCCAGATATTCCGGTATGCGCGCGAGTTCGGCATCGAGCGTGGCGGCCCGCGGCGTGGAGTGCAGCGCGAAATCCCATAACGCCCCCGGTTGCAAGGTGGCCAGCGCGTTGTCTAGTGCCGTATTGCCACCCGGAACCGCAGGCACGAGCAACCGCCCAGCGTTAGGAATGGCCGCTACGCGCATGGTCTTCTCCACCATCCAAGCGTTGAATCCCACCGTCTTAGCACGGGCGGCCCGTGCCGCTGCGTGGTTGAGCACCTCGCGCGCTACATAGGCATGTACGAGCTGAAAGAGTCCCAGAAACAATAGGCAAAGAAAGATAATGACGAGGCAGGACTCAATCATAGCCTGCCCTCGGCATGCGCGCCAGTCCCGTAGTGCACGGTACCTCCTGGGGTGCATTGCGCCGCTCTCCGCCACCAGGGGCACGTCATCCGCCCTGGTGGGTGGTGGGACTAGTTGAGATTGCCGGACTCGTTCAGGTTCCGCAGGCGGTTCTCATCAATATTGTTCAGCGCCGCACTGGCATTGCCGGCCTCGGTCGCATCCAACGCGGCCGTAGCACCGGCCACTTTGCGTCCGGTCGCCTTACTCAGCTTGGAGAAAAGAACAATCAGTGTAACGGCAATGAGCACCACGATGATGATGTACCGAAACGCATTTTCATAATAGAGGCTCCTTTGCTGACCCATCCCGGTCGCGACGACTACGGATAATCGGAGGCGACCAGGTCCAGTGTCCGGTTGGATTGTTGCCGCAAGGCATACAGGAACACGGCTAGTGAGATCACGGTGGCAAACAACGCGATGAACACGATGATGTATTCAATCATCGCCTGTCCGCTGCGCGTGCGCCGCCTGGTGTACACGGCGACCGGTGCCGCTGTCTGCGGTACAACCCTACCCATCAATAAAATATAGCATGCGGCTTAGGTTGTCGCAAACAAAAAAATAAAAACCCACGCGCCTATACGCCCTGCCACGCGCACGTATGCACGCAGGCCGTCTGCTTGAGCGCGGGATGCCATCTGTGCGCCGCGAATTAGAGGCTTTGACAGATGGTAATGCAGGCCACGCCGACAATGTCATCCGGGCTGCAGCCGCGCGACAGGTCGTTGACCGGCTTGGCCAGGCCTTGCAGGATCGGACCATAGGCCATGGCGGCGGCCAAGCGTTCGGTGATCTTATAGCAGATATTGCCGGCTTGCAGATCCGGGAAGATCAGCACATTGGCGTCGCCATGAATGGTGCCGCCCGGATTTTTGGAGGCCGCGACTTTGGGTACCAGCGCCGCGTCGGCCTGCACTTCCCCGTCCACGACGGCGTCAAACCCCAGCGCCGCGAAGCGCTGCTGGGTCAGCATCGTGGCCTGCTGCATCTTTGTCACCAACTCATGGTGTGCGCTCCCCTTCGTGGAAAAGCTCAGGAACGCCAAGCGCGGTTGTTTATTCAGCAGCGAACGATACGACATGGCCGTGGCGTGGGCGATATCCACCAGTTGTTCGGCCGTGGGGCAGGGATTGACGCCGCAGTCGGCATAGAGCAGCACATCATCACCGGACGGGGTAGGGTGCTTCAAGTCCATCACAAAGCAGGATGAGCCGAGCTGGATTCCCTTGGCGGTGCCTACACATTGAAAGGCCGCCCGCAGCATATCCGGTGTGGAGGCACTGCTGCCAGCCACGAGGCCATCCGCCAAGCCACGATCGACCATCATGTTGCCGAAGTAAAGCCTTTTGGTGCGCAAGAGGTTGGTCGCTTCTTCCAGCGTCATGCCCTTGGATTTGCGCTTCTCGTAGAAGGCCGCCGCGAGGATGGGCAGCAGGTCAGAACGCGT
>CAYSHQ010000455.1:0-2204 GCA_964430835.1 uncultured Lentisphaerales bacterium | reverse complement strand
GGAACTGAGTTCGTGGACTTGACCCCTGAGATGCGTGAGGCTATCATACTTTCCCTTCCCGGTTACCCGGTTTGCCGGGAAGATTGTAAAGGGCTGTGCGCCCGCTGCGGTGCAAATCGCAACCGCGAGGCCTGCACCTGTGGCCCCGCCCCGGATGGTTCCTGGGCGGCGCTCGATCTGCTGGTTAAGCGATAGATCCGGATACGGAGAGAAGTGTTATGGCAGTACCGAAACGTAAGAAGTCGAAAATGCGTATCCGTCAGCGTAAGGCGCATCACAAGTTTGAGCCTGCGATGGTGAAGGGGTGCCCGAACTGCGGCGCGCCGCAGCAGTCGCACCGTGTATGTCCGTCGTGCGGGCAGTACCGGGGCCGCCAGGTGGTTACCGTGGCGGTGGAATAGTCGGCTGCGGATTTGTTTTCCGATGCTTTCGTCCGTGTGCGGTCGTGCCAGGTCTGGTACGACCGCTGGGTGATTTTGGCCAATAGGTAAACAAGTGGAGCCTGGCAAACCATGAGGATTGCAATTGATGCCATGGGTGGGGACTTTGCCCCCCGCGAGATTGTGCGCGGTGGTGTGGAGGCGGCTACCAAGTTGAAGGGCGTCGGATCGGTAATCCTGGTGGGTGCGGAGCCGGCGATCCGGGAAGAGCTGCAACGCTGGGGCGCACGCACGGATGAACGCATCCGCATCGTGCATGCCTCCGAGAGCGTGGGCATGGATGAATCGCCGGCGGTGGCTGTGCGTCGCAAGAAGGATGCCTCCATCAACCGCTGCATGGAGCTGCTGAAGAATGGCGAGGCTGATGCCGTGGTGGCGGCCGGAAATTCCGGCGCGGTCGTTGCGGCGGCGGTCTTCAATCTCGGTCGCATCAAAGGCGTGTCGCGTCCGGCCATCGCCACGATTCTACCCACGCGCAACCGGCCGCTGCTGCTGTTAGATGCCGGTGCCAATACCGATTGCCTGGAGCAGTGGCTGGCGCAGTTCGCCATTATGGGGTCGGTCTATTCCCAGGCGGTGCTGCATCAGGCCACCCCGGTGGTGGGCTTGCTGAGCATCGGCACCGAGGATTGCAAGGGGAACGAAGTCACCAAGAAGGCCTTTGGCTTGATCCAGCGTGCAGGCGTGAACTTCCGTGGCAACGTGGAAGGGCATGACCTGTTCATCGGCCTTACGGATGTGGTGGTGTGTGACGGCTTTGTCGGCAATGTGGTGTTGAAAACCACGGAGAGCGTGGCGCATGCCATCGGGTTCTGGATGAAGCAGGAGTTCTTCCGCCATCCCATCCGCGTGCTGGGCGCCATGTTGCTGAAGGGCGCGCTGACGGCCATGAAGCACCGCATGGATCCCGAAGTGTATGGTGGCGCGCCGTTGTTGGGCGTTCCCGGGAATGTCATTATTACCCACGGCTCCTCGACGCATCGCGCCATCTATCACGCGGTGCGCGTGGCGGCGGCGGCCGCCCATCAGAACGTCAGCGGCATGATCGCAGAACGCATTGCTGCGGCTGGCGATTTCGGCGCCAGCAAGGACGCCGACGCCTGATTGGCGGACGGCCGCTTGTGCTACGGCTGGGCGGCAACCTTGCTCCAGGAATCGCGCAGGGTCACGGTGCGATTGAAGACGGGCGCGCCCGGCACCGAATCGCGCGTATCCGCGCAGAAATAGCCGATGCGCTCGAATTGGACCCGCTCGCCGGCGGTCGCCTCGGCCAAGGCCGGTTCGACATAGCCGGTGATGGTCTGCAGGGAGTTGGGGTTGAGGAAATCCAGGAAGGACTTGGTTTCGTCCGCCATGGGGTCGGCCACGGTGAAGAGGCGGTCGTAGAGGCGCACCTGAACCGGCCGGGCATGGCGCACCGAAACCCAATGAATGGTCCCTTTGACTTTGCGTCCGTCCGGCGCATGCCCCCCGCGTGAGTCGGGATCATAGGTGCCGTGGATCACGCTGACGCGCCCTGCGGCATCCTTTTCCACATGCGTGCAGGTGAACAGGCAGGCGTAGCGCAGGCGCACTTCCTGGCCCGGGGCCAGGCGGAAGAACTTCTTGGCCGGCACTTCCATGAAATCATCGCGCTCAATGTACAACTCGCGGCTGAACGGCACGGGGTGGGTCCCGGCGTTGGGATCCTCGGGGTTGTTCTGCGCCTCGAAGGTTTCGTCCTGCCCCTCAGGGTAGTTGTCGATCACCACCTTCACCGGATCC
>CAYSHQ010000454.1:0-2205 GCA_964430835.1 uncultured Lentisphaerales bacterium | reverse complement strand
GCCAGCCCACCGGGGAGCAGTTCCGCGCTGCCGCGTGTGGCCGCTGCGGCACCTGCTTTGTACAGCCAAAGAGATGCTCAACTTTCCGGTTCTAGGCTTATTGTAAAGGGCAGGTCCAGCCCACCGTTAGAACGCCTGATGTCGGCCCAGTCGCTCCTTAACAAATTACTAACGCCGCGCTCGCACCATCCACACGCGGCCTTGGTGTAATGCCCGCGTTGCCACAAAGAGGGCAATTAACAAAAAACAAAGGGAGTACTGATGGAAAAGAGAAAGAAGCTAGGAAGGGTCGGGTTGGTGGCTTGGTTCGCCGTGTGCAGCGCGACGATGGCACAAACCGCACCCAATAATGATCAACTGGTACAGTCGTTCCGCGCGCTGCTCTCCAGCGGCGCCGACACGCAGGCTGTGATCCAGGCCGTGGCCTCCGCCGTACGCGAAGCCCTGCAGCAGGGCCCGATGACTCCGGCGCAGGTGAGCGCGGCGCAAGCACCCGGCAGCGGGGCTGGCCTATCCACCGCTGGCACCACACCGGCGCCAGCCGTTACGCCGCCTAAGTCCTGGACCGACGCCATCACGCTAAAGGGCGATGTCCGCTATCGTGTGGAAACACGGCAGGATGCAGGGGCGAAAAACGGCAAAAATATCGAGTACGAGCGTATCCGTGCGCGGCTAGGCGCAGAGGCCAAGATCAACGACAACGTGAAAGCGTTTGTGCGTCTGACGACAGATGGCTATAAAGGATCGACTACTGGGGCCGACCCGGTTTCCGGCAATCAGGACTTGACCGGTCTGGGGAGCAAGAAGTTCATCTTCCTGGACATGGCCTACCTGGACTGGAACCTCTTTGGCGAGGGGAGCAGCGAACTGCACGCCCTGGCCGGTAAGATGAGCAACCCCTTTATCACCATGAATGACGATCTGGCTTGGGATTCGGACCTGACCCCGGAAGGTTTGGCACTCAAGGGTTCCCATGCCGTGAATGACCAACTCACCCTGCTGGGCAATGCCGGCTATTTCACGCTCAACAACCGGAACGGCACCGATTACGACAACCGGATCTCCATGTATGGTGTCCAAGGGGCTGTGCGCTATGAATTCATCCCGGAAGTTACCTTGACGATGGGCATCGGGGATTACTACTACGAGGGCGTCAAAGGGGCCCGCGTCGTGGATCATGCCAGTACGACTGCTCCTACGGCGTACGGGAACAGCACGCGTACGGTCGGGGCTAACACGTACTACGCGACTAGGTTTAATGAGGTCCAACCGTTTGCGCAGCTCGACCTCTATCCGACGCTTTGCGGCAAGCTGCTGCCCGTTTCCCTGTTCGCGCAAGCCATTAAAAACCTGGATGCCGCCCAGTACGACACCGGCAGCATGTATGGCCTGTCCGTAGGCAAGGCTAAGAATCCGCAAAGCTTCGAACTCGGCGCCAGCTATGCCAAGCTGGAGAAAGATGCCACGTTCGGCGCTTGGACCGACTCTGACCGCTGGGGTGGCGGCACCGACGGCAGCGGGTACAAGCTCTATGCCAAGTATATGATCATGAAGTACCTGATGGGCCAGATCACGTATTTCAAGGATGACAAAGGTATCTCCGCAGCGCATGGCGGCCTCGACTACAACCGCTGGCAGTTCGACCTGACAGCTTCCTTCTAACGTACCCCGGACGGCGTCCGGGGCAACCGCACCGGCCGCCGTCCAGCAGTCGCAATCACAAACAAACAAAAAGGAAAATGACTATGAACAGACCCACAAACATCGCCGCGGCCCTGTTGGTCGCGAGTATCAGCGCCGGCCTCAGTCTGGCCGGTGACGCCAGCAAGATTGTCGTGGACGGTTCCACCACCGTGGGGCCCATCGCCAAGGCCTTCGCGGGGTACTACATGAAGCTGCACCCCGAAGTCACGATCACGGTGAGCGAATCGGGCAGCGGCAACGGCGCCAAGAGCCTGATCAACGCCGCCTGCGACGTGGCCACCATGTCGCGCGCCATCAAGGCGAGCGAGAAGAAGGCGGCCCAGGACGCCGGCGTGCTGCCGATTCAGCAGATCGTGGCGCTGGATGGTCTGTCCATGATCGTCAACCCCCAGAACCCGGTGAAGAACCTGACCGTGGAACAGATCCAGCAGATCTACACCGGCGACATCAAGAACTGGAAAGAGCTGGGCGGACCGGATCAGGCGATCGTGGTCATCAGCC
>CAYSHQ010000453.1:0-2206 GCA_964430835.1 uncultured Lentisphaerales bacterium | reverse complement strand
AGCGGGCGGCCCCGAGCATGGTCTGTTCCGCCAGCAGGCGGGCGGCCTCGGGCGGGAGTCCTTCCTCGATAGCGGCATCGGCCAGGCCGGCCAGGGCATAGGCGAAGAAGGCCGGCCCCGAGCCGCTCAGCGCCGTGACCGCATGGAAGTGCCGCTCCGGCAGCTCTATGGCGCGGCCGCAGCACCCCAGCAGGCGTGCGGTCAGCTTGCGGTCTGCGGGGCGGGCCTGGCGCCCGAGGCAGAAGGCGCTCATCCCTTCGCCCACCATCATGGCCAGGTTGGGCATGACGCGCACCAGACGGATGCGGGATCCCGCGAGTTTTTGCAGATGCGGCAGGGTCTTGCCAGCGGCGATCGAGATCACCACCTGCCGCGTCGTCAGCGCCGGCGCGATCTCTTGCAGCAGGGTATCCAGATCCTGTGGCTTGACGGCCAGGAATACGACGTCGCTCCCCTGGACCAGCTCCGTGGCCGTGGCGGCCACGCTGACGCGGTACCGGCGGCGCAGGTCGCGGCACCGCTGTGGTACCACCTCCCGGATATGGATGTCGGCGGCGGGGACGATCTGGTTGCGAATCAAGCCAGCCAGAATGGCTTCCGCCATCTTGCCGGCACCGAGAAAGCCGATGCGCATGGGAGACTCCCAGTGAGAGGTGGTCGGGTCGGCCGCGCGCTGCGTATAAGCGGGGTGGCCGACCAGGTCGGGTTCGATTAATAGCCGCGGGTCTGCAAGAGCGAACGCAGCTGTGTCTGGAATTCCTGAATGTCCTGCGGCGACGGACGATAGTTGGGGTTGGCGCCATCCAGCGCCAGGCGCCCCATCTGGTCCAGCAGCCACTTGGCCTGGGTGCCATCCGAGAACGTCACATCGCCACTGACCACGGCACCGGCGCGCACGATGCGATCGAGGTTGACGGTGACCTTGCCACCGATCAAGCCATTTGCGGCCGGTGGCGGGGTGGCCTCATCATCGGCAAAATCGTCGTCGGCCGCCGGGGCTTTGGGGGGCGTGGGCGGGGCAGGCGGCTTGGGGGCGGGTTTATCCTTCACCTGGGCGCCGAGATCCTGCACCAGCATGCGGGTCTCGAGGAAGGTCAGGGAGATGCCAAAATCCGCCTTGATGCGTGTCTGTACCTGGGAGAGGTTGGCGCCTGCTCCTACCCATTGCTTGATGGTCTCGCGCTGCGCGGTCGTCAGATCCATGGAAAAGCTCCTTTTGTGTCGTCATCTTCCCAAAGGAGTGGCCTGTCTGTCAAGATGTGGCGTATGACCCTGTTGACAGCGGCCGTCGCAAAGGGCTACGCTGGCTTCCAGCAGCAGAAAATTGCCTCACCCTCGGCGGTACGACCGCACCGGAGTACTCCTCTCATGATCGAAGCGGAGCGACATAATCGGATCCATCAGCACTTGCGACAGCACGGCGTGCTGTCGCAGGAAGAGGGCGTGCGCCTGATGGCCGCCAGTCCGGCCACCATCCGCCGCGATTTCGACAAGCTGGCCGGGCAGAACGGCATACTGCGCGTCCACGGCGGGCTGCGTTTGCCGCCCTCGTTCCACGACACCACCTTTGCCAGTCGCGAGATCCGCAACGCCGCGGCCAAGAGCGCCATTGCGCGGCGCGCGGTGAAGGTGCTGCGGGAAGGCGACGTGATCTTCATTGACGGCGGCACCACGACCTTTCAGCTCGCGGCGTGCCTGCCGCGCCTGAAGCTCCGGCTCATCACCAATTCCATCCGTTTGGCGGCCGCGCTCGACGAACGCGCCGCGGATGCCGGTTGGGAGGTCTTTCTCACCGGCGGCCTGCTCTACCCGCAGTCCGGCCTGCTGATCGGCCCGGCCGCGCAGAATAACCTGGCGCAGTATCATGCGCACTGGGCCTTTCTGTCGGCTGGCGGGATCACCCCGGACGGCGTGTTCAACACCAACGAACTCGTGGTGGAATCCGAGAAGGTCATGATGGCCCATGCCGATCAGGTGGTGATCCTGGCGGATCACTCCAAGATCGGGTGCCGGGCTATGTGCCAGGTCTGCCCCCTTACAGCCATCGACGCGCTCTTGACTGACCGTGCGCCGGCGGCGCCCACGCGCCAGGCCTTGCGCCGCGCCGGTGTGGATGTGCTCGTCAGCGGCCGCGAGACCGGCCCGGGGCAGGCAGGGGGGGGAGCGTAGGGATCAGGGTTCAGGGTTCAGGGTTCAGGGAAAAATA
>CAYSHQ010000452.1:0-2207 GCA_964430835.1 uncultured Lentisphaerales bacterium | reverse complement strand
TCCTCCAGGTGGAGTCGCCCCTGTCGGAAGCGCTCCTCGTCGCTCCAGAACCAGTCGGATTGCCTTTGGATGGCAGCGCACAGCTCTTGCAAGGGCGGGTTGCCGATGGCCGAGGCATAGCGCGCGCAGGCCTCCTGCCAGCACCCTTCTGCGGCGGCTTCGTAGGCTACAATGGTGTCGTCGAGGTCCAAGAGTATGACACGCGGCAGGGTGTTCATGTGGGTGGCTGTGTTGGGGTGGGGGTGGCGGGGATCGGTGCGGTTTCGGGTTGTAGTTGGCGCAGCGCTTCGTACGCTACCACAGCGACGGAGTTGGCGAGGTTCAGGCTGCGGGCATGCGGGCCGGGCATGGGGATGCGAAACAACTGGTCGGCGTATTGCTGGTAGAACGGTGTCGGCAGGCCGCGGCTTTCGTTGCCAAAGAGGATGGCATCTCCGGGGGTGAAGCGGCAGGCATGCAGGGAGTGGCGGCCACGCGTACTGGCAAAATGGAGGCGCGCGGGGTGTGTGGCAGACAGGAAGGCCTCCCAGTTATCGTGGAGGTGCAGGTCCAGGTGGGCCCAGTAGTCCATGCCGGCGCGTTTGACCCAGGCGGAGGTCAGGGCGAAGCCCAGCGGACGGATCAGGTGCAAGGGGGCGTCCAGGCCGACGCACAGGCGTCCGATGGCACCGGTGTTTTGCGGGATTTCGGGGTGGATCAGGACAATATGGATCGGCAACGACATGCATCAGAGCATAGCAGGTCGCTCGGCCGATGGCCATCCCGGTTGGGGCGCATCCCTGATCCACTTGCTTTGCGTTGTAGTGTTGTAGGCCGCAACTCCGGTTGCGGCCCATTCCATGGCCGGAACCGGAGTTCCGGCCTACTGAACGCAACTCTGTAATGAAACAGGGATGCGCCCTCCCGGTTGCCAGGAAGCAAAACAGGGCTGACTATGGGTACAAAGCCTGCTATATTTGATGGTTTTGAGGGGGGTTATGTCCATACCGAAGCTCAAGGATATTGCGGCGGCTACCGGGGTGCATGAGATGACGGTCTCGCGTGCGCTGCGGAATGTCGGGCGTATGCGCCAGGAGACGCGCCAGCGTGTGCTGGAGGCGGCGCTGAAGTTGGGGTACCGGCCTAATGCTGCGGCTGCGGCCATGCGCACGGGGCATACGGGTTGCATCGCGCTGCTGTCCGGCACGCATCGGCATGCGGTGCATTTGACGGCGCATGCGGTTACGGCCATTGTGACGTCGGTGACCGACCGTGGCGGGTATCTGGCGCATGCCACCGTGCCGGATGTCGCGGAGAAGGATGACGGTTGCCGGTTGCCGGGGCTGCTCAATCGTCAGTTGGCCGAAGGGGTGCTGTTGCACGATATTCATGCGGCCGCTCCACTGATTGAAGATTTCCTGCAGCGCAACAAACTGCCGGCGGTCTGGTTGAACCAGAAGCGCGCGGTGAATGCCGTTTACCCGGATGATTTTGGGGCGGCGCGCAGTGTGACGGAGCAGTTGCTGGCCTGTGGGCACCGCCGCATTGTCTTTGTGCGGTTGCTGCGCGACGCGGAGGTGCAGAATCCGCTGGCGCATTACAGTGTGACGGACCGTGTGGCGGGGTACGAGACGGCCATGCGGCAGGCCGGGCTGACCCCCAACGTGGCGGTGGCCTCGTATCGGTGGGATCAGTGGCCGGAGCCTGTGGACACGCGTTTGCGGGCGCTATTGCGCATGTTTCGCGACGAGCAGACCCGGCCGACCGCTGTGATTGCTTACCGGGACGGTTCCGTTTTGATGGGGTTGCTGCAGAATCATGGCATACGGATCCCGGAGGATATCAGCATGGTCTCGTTTTCCGGCTATGCCACGCATGTCGCGGAACAGATGGTGAGTTGGGTGCCGGTGCCGTTCGAGGAGATGGGGCGTTCGTCGGTGGCGATGTTGCACAAGCTGATCGAATCCGGCGCGAAGGAGTTGCCGGCGCGCGATATTGCGTACGGCGAGATCGCATCTCTGCACACCGTGCGCAAGCTGGCGTAGCGCCTATTCCGTCAGCCAGAGCAGGTGGTCCACCACCCAGCGCCCGGTATAGGCATCGCGCACGACCGTAATGGCGGCGCGCTGGTCGGCCAACACGCGCCCCAGCGGCGAGAGGCGCTGGCCGCAGACGATGACCAGAAAGATGTTCTGGCGGAAACTCACGCGATCCGCGATGCCGGCCAG
>CAYSHQ010000451.1:0-2209 GCA_964430835.1 uncultured Lentisphaerales bacterium | reverse complement strand
AACTTTATTCTTTATATTCATTCCGGCATCTTGGTACTATTCCTGCTTTGTGTAACAGACTATGCCAATGGGCATCGCGCCTTAAAGCAGCATGAAGCCGAAGGGGTGAATTGATGTCTGAATTTCTGTAAGAAAAATGTCAACTTTCAGTCAGATGCGGCAAATAGTAGGGCACGGGAACGAATTGGTTGATAGCCGGCTTTGTCAGGAAACGCAAAAGCATGCATAAATGCGAGCCATCGCCAGGGAGCAACAGATGCAACGAATGATGCGGATAGACGGCGGAGCAGATGCAACGCAGGTTGGTCAGGCGGCCGGAAAGCCGAAATATGGGGCGTTGTACGGGGCGCGCGGAAGGGGATGTGCTGCGATCCTGATCGCCTGTGGCATCCTCCTGGTCACGGCCGGCGCGGGGTATGCGCAGAAGGCGACGGAGAAGAAGGCCGACAAAAAGGCGGACGTCACCGGGAAGGGCGATCTGGTGGAGGAAGCGCCCGTCGAGTCGTCCAACCAAATGGCGGTTGTGACGGGTGCGGCGGCGACCGGGCTGCGCATCCGCAATGTAGCCATGGCGCCGCGCGATGCGGACTCGGCCACGGTCACGTTTGACATATCCTGGACTAACTCGTGGCGGTACGGCAACGCCTTCGATGCCGTATGGGTCTTCTTCAAGGTGCGTGGGGACGGGGGCTGGGAGCATGGCCGCCTGCTGGCCGACAAGGTCCTGAATCCGGCCGGGTTCGTTCAGGAACAGGGCGGCACGCCCCTCGAGTTTGTCGTATCGGAGGACCGGGTCGGCCTGTTTGTGCGTCGCGCCGGACCGGGCGACGGGCTGACCTCCGCCCGGAAGGTCACGGCGGTGCTGGACCGCAAGGCGCTCAAGGGGGTTACAGACCTCGCTAAGGCGAGCATCAAGGCGATCGGCATTGAGATGGTCTTCATTCCCGAGGGGGCGTTCTACGTTGGCCGCGGCAACGGTTTGCCCGCCAAGTTTGCCGGCAAGGGGTCGGGCGGGACGGAGCAGAACTGGCTCTACAAGCACAACGGCAAGGCCAAGGATACCGCCGTGCTGGTCCCCTGGCGGAACGGCGGCGATGTCGACAGTTGGGCGGCGGGCATGACCCGCGCCGATCCGCCCCCCTTCCGGATCGAGAGCGAAAACGCCATCCCGACCGGCACCAAGAAGGGCGCCCTCTGGGCAGTCAATTTTACCCCGGAGGACGGCGGTGAGCTGCCCGCGGCGTTTCCCAAGGGGTTCGCGGCTTTCTATTCCATGAAACGGATCGCGCCCACGGCCGGCCAGTATGCCGAGTTCCTTAACACCCTGACGGAGGCGCAAGCGAAGAAGCGTTTCTACCCGCACGGGCATGGCATGGATATCCGGAGCGACGGGGTCGCGCCGGCGGACAAGTACTCCGCGCCCGACCCCGACGCCCTGACCCAATGGCTCTCCTTCACGGACGGCGCCGTCTTTGCCGCCTGGGCCGGCCTCCGGCCGTCCACGGAGCTGGAGTTCGAAAAGATGTATCGCGGCGTCCGGCCGGCCATTCCGAATGATGCCATGCCCTCCTGCTATGGTGTCGGGGAGACCGGGATAGCCGGCGTGTACGAACGACCGGTTTCGATTGCCAGCGCGACCGGCCGCACCTTCCAGGGGACGCATGGCCAAGGCGTGCCTGAGCCCCTCCCAGCCGATTGGCCGGCCGATCTGCGCGGCGCCATCCTGCGTAGCGACTACTTTTTCGGCGCTTCGTGGGCGCCGGTCCATCTGCTCATCGGCGGCCGGATGAATGCGGTCACCGCCAATGCCGACCGGCATGGCTTTACCGGGACCGGCGGTGGACCCCATGCGGGGTGGACGCTCGCCGGCTGGCGCGGCGCGCGCACCTCGCCGGCCGGGGATGCCGCCGTGGCGCCGGTCACCGGCGAGCTGGATGTGCAAGTCCGGCGGCTCCCCCGGTTGGCCAAGCCGTTCCAGCTGGACGGTGCGCTGGACGAGTGGGCGGCGCTGAAACCGGTGGCCGTCCTCGATTCCCCTATCTTCCTCTTCCCGGTGCATGAGCGCTACCCGTCCGTCTTCACCAAGACCTGGTGGCACGGCCCGCAGGATTTTAGCGCCAAAGTCTGGCTGGCGACGGACGGCACGGCGCTGCTGGTCGCGGCCGAAGTAACCGATGACCGGCAGCGCAATGAAAAAACCGGCAACGAG
>CAYSHQ010000450.1:0-2210 GCA_964430835.1 uncultured Lentisphaerales bacterium | reverse complement strand
GAGCATGGCAGAAGCTGGGCGAATCGTCAAGCGGGCGTCCAATGGGTGCATGGCAGCGCCCCACCCTCCTCGCAGAGATTTCTTGCACCAACCGCGCAGATGGCGGATGCTACGGGTGCGCTATGGAAAAAAAGACATCCTTCACTTTTAAGCTCACCCCGAAACAGCAGGAAGCGCTGCAGGAGATGCTGGCGCGCGGGAACTACCGCCCGGCCACCGTGCCGCACACCATTGTGGCGGCCAAGGCCGAGGACTGCTGCGTCAACCTCTATACCAGTGGCAAGTGCCTGGTGCAGGGGAAAGGCGCCGAGGATTTTGTGGTCTTCTACCTCGAGCCCAATGTCCTGGGGCGCGCCGCGATCGGCTACGAAAAGATCATCAACCCCGCTTCGGTCGCCTCGCACATGGGGATCGATGAAAGCGGCAAGGGCGATTTCTTCGGCCCGCTCGTGGTCTCCGCCGCCTATGTCGATCCGGATCTGGCGCGCGTGATGGAGGCCATGGGGGTCAAGGACTGTAAATTGCTGAGCGACAAGCAGGTCTTTTTCATCGGCAGCAAGCTGCGCGCCCTGCTTGGCCCCAAACGCTTTGCGCTCATCAGCATCGGGCCGGAAGCCTATAACCGCCTCTATGCCAAGATCCGCAACGTCAACCGCCTGCTGGCCTGGGGACATGGCCGCGCCATCGAGAACCTGCTGGAGACCGTCCCCGGCTGTCCGCGCGCCGTGGCGGACCAGTTTGGTGCCGAACACCTGATCAAGCGCGCGCTGCAGAAGAAGGGGCGCGAGATCCAGCTTGAGCAGCACCACAAGGCGGAATCCGACATTGCCGTGGCGGCCGCCTCCATCCTGGCGCGCGAAGGGTTCCTGCGCAGCCTCCAGCGCATGTCCGAGACGCTCGGCGTGCCAGTCCCCAAGGGTGCCTCCGAGCAAGTGCGCGCCGCTGCCGAAGTGCTGGTGCGCAAGGAAGGCCCACAGGTGCTGGTGCGCGCCTGCAAGTGCCACTTCCGTACGACCGATCAGGTCCTGGCGGCCTGCGGCAGCTCCCGCGCCGCGCTCGGCCCCGAAGGCCAGGCGATCTCGCGGACCGCGGCCGCCGAAAAGGCCGAAGCGGAAAAAACCGAGGCGTAAGGCGCCCCCATGGATACCTTCCTGATAGCCACCAACCTCTTCCTGCTCCTCTTCTGGGTGCGCCTGTGGTCGCAACCGGACAAGGAGTTGTACTTCAACCCCTTTCTCTCCGCGCCCACACGCTTCACCGACCACATACTGGCATTTTTGCACCCGGCGCTCCCCCTGCCGGGGCGGCTCCTGGCCCTGGTACTGATCGTCTTCTTCCTGGTCTTCCGCGCCGTACTCGTGAACCACTTCCTCCCGGAAGATCCCTGGACCATCACAATCGGCACGTACGTGCGCTTTATGCCCCGCACCCCCGATGTGTATGGCGTCATCCTCTTCAGTATCCTGGACTTCCTCTTCTTTATTGCCCGCTTCTGGGGCGTCTATGTGCTGGTGCACCTGCTCACGCCGATCCCGCGGCGCGACCGGGCCGCTCAAACGTTCTTCTACGCCGCGCTGCCGCTCGCCCTCTTCCGGCTCTGGTCCCAGATCGTACTGCTACTCTGCGTGCATGGCCTGCTCGTCTATGAAGTCAACCAGGCCGGTATGCTCGTCACGCGCCATGCGGCGGAGGCCCCCGTCGCCACCATCAGCCTGCTCCACCTGGGACGGCTGGCGCTCTTCTCCGTGGCGGACTCGCTGCTCATGGCCTGGCAACTGATGTTTGCCCTGCTGGTCACCTCCTTCGCCGCGCTCATGCTGCAAAACCCCTTGCTGACCGCGGTCAGCGCCGAGGGGGTCAACACCCTGCTGGGGAGCACACGCAAGCGCCTGCTCGTCGGGTTTCTCGACCTCACGCCACTGCTCTACATGGCCTCCGTCTACGCGGTCTATCACATAATCGTGCTCCCCTTCGTCCTCACCAGCCTGGGAAAGGGTTCGTAAGGAATACCCCCATGCCGCCCGCGCCTGTCTGGATTGTCGCCACCCGCGATGGCTGTCAACTGACGGTGAAAGCCACGCCACGCGCCTCGCGCACGGAAGTGGCGGGGGTCGAGGAAGGGTGGCTACGCCTGCGCCTGCAAGCGCCACCGGTAGACGGCCGCGCCAATGCGGCGCTGACCGAGTTTCTCGCCAAGCAACTGGGGCTCC
>CAYSHQ010000449.1:0-2219 GCA_964430835.1 uncultured Lentisphaerales bacterium | reverse complement strand
ACGGAGCGCACAGTTCGCACACCGCGACGAACTACCGGTGTTTCTCGTCGAGCGATCCGATTTCGTACTCCAGCACGAGGAAGAGCCACGATTGGATGCTGTTCCACAGCTGGCTTTTCTTACTTGGCCAATCGGCCAAGTCTTGTCATACTATGCCATTTGGTCGTACTGCATAACGCCGGGATTGTGACCGACGAGAAGCGCGGCATACAAGTCTTCTATCGCTTGCGCTGCACATGCGTCCTGGACGTCTTTGCCTGCGCAGAAAAAGTGCGCCAAACCACATCCCGCGAGCAACATCAAACATGGCAAAAACAACCATAACCGGCACGAAACTGCTGGCACGCACCGTGGAGCACGCACCATGAACTGCCCCTGCGAGGCCTTCGGCGCCTTGGGACCAGCCGCCAACTGGGTCACCGTCCATCTGCTTGGACTCGACCCTGGTACGCATCTCGGTCAGGCCGTCGGGTTTTTTCTTTTTGAAACGCCAAAAGTCTTGCTGCTGCTGACCACCGTCGTTTTCGTTATTGGAATCCTGCGATCCTATTTCACGCCTGAGCGCACCCGTCGCCTGCTAGCCGGCCGACGGGAAGCAGGCGGCAACGTTCTTGCGGCGCTGCTGGGGGTGGCAACCCCCTTCTGTTCCTGTTCTGCGGTCCCTCTGTTCATCGGCTTTGTCACCGCCGGTGTGCCACTGGGGGTAACCTTCTCCTTCCTGATAGCCGCGCCGCTGATCAATGAGGTGGCGCTCGTGCTGCTATTCGGGCTATTCGGCTGGAAGGTGGCGGCACTCTACGCCAGTACGGGGCTGGTCATCGCGATACTCGCCGGTTGGATCATCGGGCGGTTGCGCTTGGAACGGTGGGTGGAACCGTGGGTTTATGAGATCCCCTGCGCCACCAATAGCGCCGAAAGCGCTCTAAGCTGGCGATCTCGTCTCGTGTATGGCCGGGATGCGATCCGCGATATTGTCGGTAAGGTCTGGCTCTATGTCGTGCTGGGAATCGCCATTGGTGCCGGGATCCATGGATACGTCCCCGAGGGGGTTCTGGCCGGCTTCATGGGCAAGGATGTTTGGTGGGCGGTCCCGGTGGCCGTGCTCTTGGGCGTTCCCATGTACTCCAACGCCGCAGGCATTATCCCCGTCGTCCAGGCCCTGCTGGGCAAAGGCGCGGCCTTGGGCACGGTGCTGGCCTTCATGATGGCGGTGATCGGCCTCTCCCTGCCCGAAGCCATCATCCTGCGCAAAGTACTGACGATGCGGCTGTTACTGACGTTCTTTGGCATCGTGGCCCTGGGCATCCTGCTTATGGGCTATTTGTTCAACGCCGTTTTGTAACTCTTTACAGGACTGCTGCATGCCGTGGACGGAACCCCCACCACGGCGCTAAGTGCCGCCTTGGTCTGGGGCGTGCTCAACATCCTGCTATGGTGAATACTTGGCTTGGGGGCGGTTATGCTGCTTGGGCCGCGTGTCACCTTGGATCGCGCGGATCTCCTGCTCGCGCAGGCGCACCGAAGCCGCACTATCACACACTTGAATGGCAAGCGTGGCCGTGTAGACACTGCCTGGAGCCATCGTAATCGTGCGCTTACGGGCGCGCTCAAACTGGCGCGGGTTCGGAAAGTTGGTTCCGGGCTCGAGCCCCGTGACATACCCATCGCTCGGCGCGCCACAACACTTCCATTGGGTAAAGCACGGGAGTTCCCGGACGTTGAAGCGCGTGACCACGCCCCGGTCGCCGGCTGCATTGCGCAGGAGCGCCAACGAGTGGCCGTTGGCATCGCCCTTGGGCCGCAACCAGTAGCATTGCTCCGCAGCCCCGGACACCGGGCCCCGGTAGCGGTCCCACGTCGCCGCATCCTCTGCCGCCGTGTCATTCCGCGGCGCGACTTCCGTGTGTGGCAGGAGTAACCGCGCCCCCTCCTCCATAAAGGGAGCGCCGAAATTCGCATGGTACAGGAGTTCCATCTCAGCGACGGTACTCTTGCGGTTGGTGATTTCGTCCGCCATAGTGATCGTGTCCGACCCTAGACGGGTCGAAATGCGCGTGGTGAGCCGGAACTGCGCCCCGAAGAGCATCGCCTCATCCACAACCCCCACCAGCGTGATCTCCGCCGACTTCCCGCGGGTCACCTCCAAGGCCACATAATGCGCCGGCACATTCGCAATCCGGCCATGCAGCCCCAACTCCATCTCGATGGGGGGGCCTTTC
>CAYSHQ010000448.1:0-2220 GCA_964430835.1 uncultured Lentisphaerales bacterium | reverse complement strand
CCCGCGCGTGCATTGTGGGCCAAAGGGAAGTTCAAGTCACGGATCTAGGTTCAAGATGCTGCTGATCATGATCCGGTAGGCGGCGCGCTTCACGGTGTTGGGGGCCAACGGGCGGCTCAAAAAAAACGGAAGCGCTTCCGTTTTTTTGCTGCGCGGCAAAGCGCCTGCCTGTCACCGGCCGGCGGCTGCGGCGGGTCCGGCGGCCCCGCCCTACCTCCCACGCCCAAACCTAGCACCTCACACCTACCACCTTCTCCCCGGCGGCCCGCTACCAGCCGGCGGCTTGGTCGCACGGCGCTTCTTAGACGAGGCTGGTGCGGGCGTCTTCTTATTTGCTGTGCGAGTCGTGTCTTTCTTCGGTTTGGGCGTGCGCGGCGCGGCTTTCTTGGGCTTGGTCGGTTCTACTGTGGCAGGTGTCGCGACCGCCACGGGCACTGCGGCCGGTGCCGGCGCTACGTCAGGTGTGACCATTTCAATGCCGAAGACGGCGCCGAGATCCGCCGCGTCCAACCGCTTTTCGGAGACGCGCTGGGCCTTGGTGAGCAAGTCCGCGGTCTGCTGCTTGATCACGCCGCCAATCAGCGCCTGCGGATCGAGCCCGCGCAGCGCGAAGAACAACCCGGGATCCTCGTCGAAGCGCGCGCCAATGCCGTAGAGCACGGCGGCGACGTGTTTGCACATGCTGGCCACATCAGGGCAGCTGCACGCGAATTGGATCTCTTTCGGCGTCGGAAACAACCCGGTCCCCGTCGCTGTGAAGAGCGATTCCAAGGCTTGAGGAAACTTGCCGGCCAGTAGATCCTCGAGTGACCCAAGCTGTCCGCGACAGGACGTTTCCACCTGGGCGCGGGCCGCGGCCGAGAGGAGGGGCACCTTAACCTGGATTTTGTAGGGCGTGGACTGGCTCCCCTGCACCAGGGCCGTGACCGATCCTGGGGCGATGCGCAGGTCGAGCACCATGCCGCTGCGCACATAGCTGCGACCGCGCGCGATGCGGTTGGCGTAGTCGGCATACCGTTCGAGGTTTTTGCACCACGCCTTGCCCCACCATTTGGCGGCGATGGCCTTGCCAGTCAGCAGCACCGGGTGGAGCACCTCGCCCTTTTTTGCGAGCTTGGCGCGCTGTTTTTCGGCGTCGGCGCGTCGTTGCGCCACGGGCACATACGGCGCAAACCCGCCCCAACCACGCCCGCTATACCGGCTCGATCGATAACTCATGTCACGTTTCCTAGGTTATTTGGTGAGTCCGTGGCGCGCACCGTGCGCGGCGCCAGCCCCACCAAGCCTGTTCTATAGCGTCAATCGAAACATCTGCAGCAATTCCTGGTTGCTCATGTTCGTGAGCACGGCCTCGGCGCCGCCGGTGGCAATCACATCCGCCGCCAGTTTGCGCTTCTCCTCCAGCATGGCGTCAATCCGCTCCTCGATGGTGCCGCTGACCACGAATTTGTGCACCAGGACGTCGCGCTGCTGTCCAATGCGGAAGGCGCGATCCGTGGCTTGGTTCTCCACGGCCGGATTCCACCAGCGGTCGAAGTGTACCACATGGTTGGCGCGTGTCAGGTTCAAACCGACGCCGCCGGCTTTGACAGTGAGCACGAGGAACGGGACATAGGCCTCGCCTTGGAATTGCGCCACCAGCGCGCCGCGTTTGGCCGCCGCGATGCCGCCATGCAGGGATAAGCCGGGGCGGCCGAATATGCCGGCCAGGAAATCGTGCAGCGGATCGGCCATTTCGCGGAACTGGGTGAAGACCAGCATGCGCTCGCGCTTGGCCTGCACCGTCTCGCAGATCTCCCGCAGGCGCTCGAACTTGCCGCTGTCAGCCTCGAGAAAAGGACCGGTGCCGAGATAGTGGTCCGGATGATTGCAGATCTGCTTACAACGCAGCAGCGTGCCCAGCACCACCCCTTTGCGCGTGATGTCGTCCACGGTCTCGATCTGCCGCTGGAGTTCTTCGAGGACCTGACGATAGAGCACGATCTGCCGCCGGCTGAGCGTGGCGAACGTCTTGGTCTCCACCTTGTCGGGGAGGTCGGTAATGATGGCACGGTCCGTCTTGAGACGCCGCAGCACATACGGCTTGATCACCTGACGCAAACGGGCATAGCCCTGCGGCCGTTCGTGCAGCGACTTGGTAAAGCGGGTGAACTCGGTGGGCGAGCCCAGCAGGCCGGGGTTGAGGAAGTCGAAGAGCGACCAGAGGTCGCTGAGGCGGTT
>CAYSHQ010000447.1:0-2227 GCA_964430835.1 uncultured Lentisphaerales bacterium | reverse complement strand
AGGCGGAGTTGACCACGAAGGGGGGGAGCATCTCGGTGTAGCCATGCTTCTGCGTATGCAGGTCGAGCATGTACTGGATCAGGGCGCGCTGCAAGCGGGCGCCCGCGCCCAGCAGCAGCGGAAAGCCGGAACCGGTCATGCGCGTGGCGCGCGGCAAATCCATGATCCCCAGGCGCTCTGCCAGCGTGACATGATCCTTGGGCGCAAACGGGAAGACGCGGGGCTGCCCCTCGATACGTGCCACGCGATTGGCCGCGGCGTCGGCACCGGTCGGGATGGTGGCGCACGGCACATTCGGGATGCGCAGCACCGCAGCCTGCAGATCCGCCTCTACCACGCGCAACTGCTCGTCCAGCGCGGTGATCTCGTCGCCCAGCGTGCGCACCTCGGCCTGCACCTGCGCCGTGTCCTCACCCCGCTTACGCGCCGCGCCAATCTCCTTGGAGGTAGCGTTGCGGCGGTTCTTCTTCTCCTCGGCGGAGGCCAGCAGCGTGCGGCGCTGACGATCGAGCTCCAGCACCGTCTCCAGCAGGACCGGGTCGGCGCCGCGGCGGCGCAACCCCTCCCGCACTTCGTCCGTCTTCTCTCGAATCCGTTTGATATCCAGCATGGGCAAGCCTCACGATTGGGGTTCGGAAAACAGGGTGTATGCTACCGCATCCGCCAGACACGCGCAAGAAGACCGAACAGGGTAAGTCGATGAGGGGCGCATTGACAGGACACGTCCGGTCTGCAAAACTCTTACACCTATGGGCACCAACCGTAAAGTAATTGTCTTTCTGGGTGATGGCATGGCGGACGAACCCGTGCCGGAACTGGATCACCGTACGCCGCTGCAAGCGGCCCACAAGCCGGCCATGGACCGGATTGCCCGCGAAGGACGGTCCGGCACGCTCTTGACGCTGCCCGCCGGCTTCCCCACCTCCAGCGACGTAGCCAACATGTCCGTACTCGGGTGCGATCTACGCACGGAGCTCTGTGGCCGCGGACCGCTCGAGGCCGCCAGCCAGGGGATCCCGCTGGGGGCGCACGACATCGCCTTTCGCATCAATCTGGTGCGCGTGGATGGCGAAGGGGTGCTGCGCGACTATTCCGGTGGCCAGATCTCGCAGGCCGATGCCGGGGCCGCCATCGCCCACCTCAACGCGTCGCTCGCGTCCGACAAGGTCCGCTTCTATCCCGGCGTCAGCTACCGCAACCTGCTGATCCTCTCCGGACCAGAGTTCAGCGCCGAGGTGCTGTGCGACAAGCCCGACGACAACCACGGCAACATGATGGCCGAACACCTGCCACGCGCCAAGACCGAGGCCGGCCGGCATACCGCCGCCGTGCTCTGCGACCTCATCGCGCGGGCGCGCACGGTGCTGCAGGAGTCGCACGCCAATGCCATCTGGCCCTGGAGCGGCGGACGCGCCGGCGCCATCCACAAGCTCACCGAGCGCTACGACATCACCGCGGCCGTGATCTCGGCCGTGGATGTGATCAATGGCCTGGGGCGCTGCATGGGGATGGAGGTCATCCGCGTCCCCGGCGCCACGGGGTATATTGACACGAATTACGAAGGGAAGGCCGATGCGGCGATCGCGGCGATCCGCACACACGACTTTGTCTTTGTGCACGTCGAAGGGCTGGACGAGGTCTCGCATGCGCAGAATCTGGCGCTGAAGATCCGCGCCATCGAGGATTTTGATCAGCGCCTGATCGGGCGCGTCCTAGCCGCAGTCGATCCGAGCGTAACGCTGGCGGTGCTGCCGGACCACCCGGTGCCGCTGCGCACCGGCAAGCATACACGCACCCCAGTGCCGGTGGCCATCCGACGCGCCGACTGGACCGCGGACAGCGTGCAGACCTATGACGAGGCCGCCTGCCTGCAGGGGGCGCTCGGTCCCCTGGAGGGGCGCGCCTTTATGGATCTATTGTTCGCAAAGGGGCAGTCATGAAGATCCTTGTGACCGGCGGCGCCGGATATATCGGCAGCCACACCGTGCTGGAGCTGCTGAACGCGGGGCACCAGGTTACGGTGGTGGACAACCTGTGCAACAGCAAGGAAGAGGCGCTGCGGCGCGTGCAGCTTCTCACCGGCAAGTCCGTGGCTTTCCATCCGGTGGATTTGCTGGACCGGCCCGCGCTGCACGCCGTCTTTGCCCAGACACCGTGCGATGCGGTGATTCACTTTGCCGGCCTCAAGGCCGTGGGCGAGTCCGTCCAGAAGCCGTTGGAGTACTAT
>CAYSHQ010000446.1:0-2227 GCA_964430835.1 uncultured Lentisphaerales bacterium | reverse complement strand
TAGCTTCCGCCCGGCGGGGAGTACGCAGAACCAGGTTTTCAGGAAAAGACCATGGCAGCAGGCGCTGCCGCGCCATGGTCCCAGGCCTGACTCCGTCCGTGACAATCGTGAGAAGTGCTGGCATCATGCCACGTGTACCACAATCTGCGGGATGTCCAGCATGCACAAAGAAGCAACCACCGACGCCACCCCTTGGCTGGCCGAGATCAACCGGCTGCGCCGCGAGCGCCAAGCTGTCATCCTGGCGCATAATTACCAACCCGGTGAAATCCAGGACCTCGCCGACTTTACCGGCGATTCGTTGGAGTTGAGCCGCAAGGCTGCGGAGATTGACGCGCCGGTCATCGTGTTTTGCGGCGTCTACTTCATGGCGGAGACCGCCGCCATCCTGTCGCCGCAGAAGACCGTGCTCCTGCCGGAGCTGGCAGCCGGCTGCCCCATGGCGGACATGGCCGATGGGCCCGCGCTGCGAGCCATGAAGGCGCGCCATCCCCAGGCCAAGGTGGTCTGCTATGTGAACAGCTCCGCCGAAGTGAAGGCCGAAAGCGATATCTGCTGCACCTCCGCTAATGCCGTGCGCGTGACCGCCTCGATCCCGGGCGAAGTCATCTTCGTGCCGGACAAGCATCTGGGCGGCTGGGTGAGCCGGCAGTTGCAACGCGAGCTGATCCTCTGGAACGGCTTCTGCCCCACCCATGCCCGCATCCTCCCGGGGTACGTCCAGCAAGCCAAGCAGGAACATCCTGACGCCGTCGTATTTGTACACCCGGAATCGCGCGCCGATGTGATCGCCCTGGCGGATGAGACCCTCTCGACCGGCGGCATGCTGCGTGCCGCACGCACCAGCACAGCCCGGGAGTTCATCATTGCCACCGAGATCGGCCTGCTCCACCGTCTGCGCCTGGAAAACCCGGACAAGCGCTTCTATCCGGCCACGCCCAACGCCTCGTGTCCCAACATGAAGAAGATTACGCTGGAGAAGATCGCGCAGGCGCTGGCCACGTTGACGCCGCGTATTGAAGTCCCCGAGCCGATCCGCGCCCGCGCCCGCCTGGCCATTACCCGCATGCTCGAGCTCCCCACATGAACGCGGTCTGCGCAGGAGTGCTGTTCTTGGGTCTCTGCCTGATGGGGGGGGGTCTCCCCAAGACGGAGGCCACCGGCAGGGAGGGGTTCATGGATACGCAACCGCAAGAGACCAATCACTGGCGAACACTCACCCCGGAAGAGGCGCGGGTAATCGTCCACCAGGGGACCGAACGCCCTGGCAGTGGCCAATATGTGAAGCACAAGGAGCCAGGCACCTATGTCTGCCGACGCTGCGGCGCGGCGCTCTATCGTGCCGAAGATAAGTTTGACTCCAGCTGCGGCTGGCCCAGTTTTGACGCAGAAGTCCCCGGGGCGGTGCGGCATCTGACGGATGCCGATGGCGCACGCGTCGAGATCCGTTGCGCCAGCTGCGACGGCCATCTGGGGCACGTCTTCGTCGGCGAGCGCTTAACACCCCGCGACACCCGCCACTGTGTGAACTCCCTCTCGCTGGATTTTGTCGCACGCGCCGGTGAGACGAACGTTTTTGCGCGAGCCATCTTTGCTGGCGGCTGCTTCTGGGGGGTGCAAGCGCTCCTGCAGGAGAGCCGCGGCGTGATCCGCGCCACCACGGGGTATATGGGCGGCAAGGTCGACCAGCCGACCTATCGGCAGGTATGTGCCCACGCTACCGGCCACGCCGAGGCGGTCGAGTTGCTCTTTGATCCGCGCCAGACCTCGTTTGATGCTCTGGCCCGCTTCTTCTTCGAGATTCATGACCCCACGCAGCAGGATCGGCAAGGGCCGGACATCGGCGAGCAGTACCGCTCGGAGATCTTCTACACCACGCCCGCCCAGCAGGAGGTCGCGCAGCGGCTGATCGAGGCGTTGCGCCAGAAGGGGCTGGCCGTGGCCACCCGCGTCTCACCGGCCACCACCTTCTGGCCGGCCGAGGAATATCACCAGGACTACTACCGCAAGACTGGCAAACAACCCTACTGTCATCGGCGGGTAAAGCGGTTCTGACCGGCCCCGCTGCCGTCCATCGAACCGCGCATGCACGCGGAGGGCGGCTGAGGGGGGCGTTTCCACCACGAAGCGCCCACCGTCCCCGGCAGGCCTTGTGCTGCCGGAACGGAAAGGTCAGAGCGAGCAGCGAAAAAGCGAGAAAATCAAAGAAAAAGGTGCGGCGCGAGGC
>CAYSHQ010000445.1:0-2243 GCA_964430835.1 uncultured Lentisphaerales bacterium | reverse complement strand
CAAGCGCATGCTGGCCTACTCCAGCGTGGAGAATATCGGCATCATCAGCATGGGGCTCGGCATCGGCCTGCTGGGGATGAGCGCGGACAACCCGGTCATGGCGACCCTCGGCTTCGCCAGCGCCTTCCTGCACGTGCTGAACCACGCCGTGTTCAAGAGCCTGCTCTTCCTGAACGCGGGCGCCGTGTTGCAGGCCACCGGCACCGCCGAACTCGACAAGCTGGGCGGACTACTGCGACGCATGCCGTGGACGGGTAACACCTTCCTGGCCGGGGCCGTCGCCATTTCCGCCCTGCCGCCCGGCAATGGCTGGATCAGCGAGCTGCTCCTCTTCCTCGGCGCGCTAACCCCCCTCTTCACCGCCGTCGCACCCGGCCCGTCCGAAGCGCGCGCCGCCGGCTTGGTGGCTGCCACCGCTCTGGCCCTGACGAGCGGACTGGCCGTCGCCTGCTTTGTACGCACGTTCGGCCTGGTCTTCCTGGGCGAACCTCGCAGCGCCGCCAGCCAGACCGCACAGGAAGCCACCCCCGGCATGCGCCTCCCGCTGGTGGTGCTCTCCGCCGCCTGCCTCAGCATGGGACTCTCCGCCCCGTGGCTGATTCAGGCCATTATGCCCGCCTGCCAGACTCTGACGCACCAGGCCGGCGACACCGCCACGCTGCTCGCCACCATCGGTCCGCTGCTCACAACCCTGCAAACCGCCGCACTGTTGGCAACCGGCGTCCTGTTGCTGGCGCTGCTCCTGGCCATCTTGCGCCGCGCGCTGCTGCGCGAACGTACGCTCGCAAGCACGGTGACATGGGACTGCGGCTATGCCGCGCCCACCCCCCGCATGCAATACTCAGCCTCCTCCTTTGCCGAACCGCTGCTGCGCATGGCCAGCCACATCCTGGCCGCCCGCCGGCGCTTCCTGCCGCCACGCGGCCTCTTCCCCGCGCAATCCGCCTTTGCCAGCGAAACCCCGGACATCTACGAAGAACGCCTCTATCGCCCCCTCTTCCGCAGCCTGGAAACCCTGCTGGGGCGCATACAGTGGATCCAGCATGGCAAGCTCAACTTCTATATTCTGGCAATTGTGCTGACACTACTGGCCCTGCTGGTCTGGAAGATGAGGTAAGATGATGGAGCTCGGCTACTCCTTACTGCCCGTCCTGACCGCCCTGCTGCTGGCGCCGCTGCTGCCGGTGGTGATCAATCGCACCAAGGCCATGGTGGCTGGGCGGCGCGGAACCCCCGTCTGCCAGCTCTACTACGATTTGTGGAAGCTGCTGCGCAAAGGGGCGGTCTACAGCCGGACCACCTCCTGGATCTTCCGTTTTGCCCCCTGCCTGACGCTGGCCGCCCTCTGCCCGACCTTGCTCCTGCTGCCGGCGCCGGGCGTACCCGCCCCCATCTCCTGCGAAGGGAGTCTCCTCCTGCTCCTCGGCCTGCTGGCGCTGGCACGCTTCAGCACCGTGGCCGCGGCGCTCGACACCGGTTCCAGCTTTGAAGGAATGGGCGGCAGCCGGGAGGTGCAATTCGCCTCCTTCACCGAGCCCGCCATCCTGCTGGCCCTCGCGGCCCTGGCACAGGCCGCCGGCACCACCGCCCTCAGCGATATGTTCCGCGACGCCCTGCCCACCATCAGCCAGACCGCCGCACCCGCCGTAGGGCTGCTGGCCGTGGCGCTGATGATTGTCCTGCTGGCAGAGAATTGCCGCATCCCGGTGGATGACCCCAACACCCACCTGGAACTCACCATGATCCACGAGGTGATGGTGCTGGATTACGGCGGCCCGGACCTGGCCTTCATCCTCTATGGGGCATCCCTGAAACTCTGGCTGTGCGGCGCACTCATCGTGAACCTGCTCGTCCCCTGGTCGTGGGCCGATCATCCACTGGCCGCCACCGGCTGGCTGGTGGTCGGGCTGCTGGTGGTCGCCGTGGTGGTGGGGCTGGTCGAGTCCGCCATGGCGCGCCTGCGTCTGCTACAAGTGCCGCAACTGCTACTGGGCGCCGGCGCCCTGGCCGCGCTGGGGCTGGTGTTGGTGCTGCGCGGCTGAGGGGCGAGGTCGTGAAAGCTGTTTCAGGCATAAAAGCGGGGGATTGTGGTGCACCGGGCGCAGCAGTTCACGTTGCAAGACATCACCCGGCGCAAGCGGATGGACGAGGAGTTGCAGCGACATCGCAATAACCTGGAAGATACGGTCAAGGCGCGCACCTGCTCACGATCATCAACGACATCCTGGAGATGTCGCGCATCG
>CAYSHQ010000444.1:0-2248 GCA_964430835.1 uncultured Lentisphaerales bacterium | reverse complement strand
AACCCTGAACCCTGATACCTGATACCTGAGTAGTTACCTTTTTTTTATATTCGAAATTGCGCCACCCGTAAAACCCTGCAACAATAACCCGCTTTGCCAAACCCGTGCTGCTGATACACGCGCCGGCCACCGTGCCAGTCGTGCACCAAGCAACCACACCTGACTTACCTTGTACCCACAACCCTGCACGCGCCCATGCCATCCCACAACACCACCCGCTTCGCCCCGTCCTCCCATCGTCCACCCCCTACCGATCCCTTTGATGGGGTGCTGCTGGTAGACAAACCCGTCGGGCCGACCTCGCACGACCTGGTCGCAGGGTTCCGCCGGGTCTTCCGCCTCGACAAGGTCGGCCATGGCGGTACACTCGACCCCAATGCCACGGGCCTGCTGGTGATCTTGCTGGGGCGCGGCACCCGCCTCTCTGCCCAGATCATGGGCGGCGACAAGAGCTATGAAGGGGTCATGCGCCTCGGCCGCACGACCAACACCCAGGATATCGAGGGCGAGACCCTGGAGGAGAAGCCCTGCGAAGGGATCACCGCTGAAATGCTTCAGGCCCAAATGGATGCGCGCCTGGGTGACAGCTACCAGACCCCCCCCATGGTCTCAGCCGTCAAGATCAACGGTACGCCACTCTATAAACTGGCACGCAAAGGCGAAGAGGTCGCGCGCGAACCGCGTTTCATCCACCTCTATCGCTTCCGGATGCTAAGCTGGGCGTCGCCACTGGCCACCTTTGACGTCGTTTGCACCAAGGGGACCTATATCCGCACGCTCTGCCATGACATTGGCCAGGCGCTCGGCTGCGGTGCCTGCCTGGACGCCTTGCGCCGTACGGCCTCCGGCTCCTTTCGGATTGAAGACGCCCTGCCGTTCGACGACCTGTTGAAACTCCCCAAGGATCAGCTGGCCGCGCGCGTGATCCCGTATCAGAAGCTCCTAAACACCCAGCCGGCCGCAGCGCATACCCCCTAGACGAACCAGCGCAGCGCCGTTCCGCCAGAGAAGACCGACCGCTCTCTGGCAAACACCGCCCCATGCACACCCTCATCCAACCCCGCCGTTTCCGCGCCATCTCCGGCCCGGTGGTCTTGGCGGCCGGGTTCTTTGACGGCGTCCACCGCGGCCACCGCCTCGTCCTGGATGGTGCCATGCGCGCCGCGCGCCGTCTCGGCGGCCAGGCTTGGGCGCTCACCTTCGACCAACACCCGCTCTCCATTCTGGCGCCCGACCGCCGACCGCCGCTGCTGACCCCGCTGGAAGTGCGCCTCGAACGGCTGGCCGCCACCGGCATGGACGGCTGCCTGGTCCTCCCGTTCACCAAGACGCTCGCCGCACTCTCCCCGGCCGCCTTCCTGACCCAGCTTTGCGGTCACACCGGCCACGTGGTGAATATCCGCTGCGGCAGCAACTGGCGGTTTGGCGCCAGAGCCGCCGGCGATGTGGCGGAGCTGCGGCGCCTCGGCCGCGCACTCGGCTTCTGCGTCACCGTGGCGCGCGCGGCCACCTATCAGGGCAAGCCGGTCTCCAGCACACGCATCCGTGAGGCCATCCAGCGCGGACGGCTGGCAGATGCCACGGCCATGCTTGGCCGCCCCTATTCGATCCGGGAGTCGGTGGTGCGCGGCCGCGGCGTAGGGCGCGTCCTGGGCATGGCCACCGCCAACGTCCACCCCGCCGCCGAAGTCCTCCCCCCCATTGGCGTCTATGCTGTGCGCACCTGGATCGGCGACCGCCCGGTACTAGGCGTGGCCAGCCTCGGTTTCCGCCCCACCTTTGCCGACGCCCGGCCGGAGACGCCGATCCTCGAGACCCACTTCCTCGATTTTGAAGGCGACCTCTACGGCGCCACGCTGGACATCGCCTTTATTGCCCGGCTGCGACCGGAGCACAAGTACCCCTCGGCCGACGCCCTGATGGCCCAAGTCCGCCGCGATATCGCCGCCGCCCGCCGTATCTTTGCGCGCTAGCCAAGGGTTCGGGCGAAAGGGTTCAGGGTTAGGGCGCAAGGTTTCAGGGTTCAGGGTTCAGGGTTCAGGTGGGCCGCTGGCGCGGGGCGGCCAGATGAATTGGAGCATGCGAAAGGTTCATCCATGCTTAAAGACCAGCCGCCGTTCCGCAACAGGCATGTTTCCACCGCGAAGGGTGGTGACCAGTGGCAGACCGCCAGTCCGGGAGGGGCGGGGCCGCCGGACCCGCCGTAGCCGCATGGCCCGATGAGCTATTCGCAACCAAAACCCGCGTG
>CAYSHQ010000443.1:0-2250 GCA_964430835.1 uncultured Lentisphaerales bacterium | reverse complement strand
CTCCGGCCAGTTTTGCCGGGCGACCGGATTGTCTACGGAAGTGCAATGCGCCCCACGACCCATGCACCGGGAGGCGAGGCTTGCCCGGCAGGGAAGGCGCATGCTATAAGATACCCATGCCAAACCGCGATACCCGCGGACAGGCAGGTGGTATCCCATGAAGAAACAACTCCTCGCCGCGCTTCTCGTGCCAGCCAGCCTGGCCCTTCCCCTGGCTGCCCAAGTGACAACCATGGACGCGCCGCCGTCCGCGCCGCCCAGCATGACCGCCACCGCCATGCTGGCAGCCTGCGTCGCCACCCTCCCCCGTGAGCCGTTGGAGCTGACCGGCACCCTGACCGTGCGCAAGCAACGCGGTATCGTGGTCTCCGAGCACCCCTATCGCCTGCAACTCAACTGGGGCGCCACCCCGCCGCGCGTCCAGTGCGCCCTGCTCGATGCCCAGAGCCGTACCCAGCAATGCCTGACCATCATCCGGCACGCCGGCGTGCCGGACCTGGAATTGCGCAGCGGCCCCAACCTCGAAAAACAGCCCATGCCCGCGCTCTCCGCCCGCGTGCTGGACACCGACATGTCCTGGCTCGACCTCACGCTGGACTTCCTCTGGTGGAAAGACGTGAGTCTGGAAGGGGAAGGCTCCGTGCTGCAACGTACCTGCGACATCCTGCTGGTCAAGCCGCCCGCCCCGATCCCGGGGTGCTCCGGCGTGCGCGTCTGGATGAACCGCGAAAATGGCTTTATGATGCAGGCCGAACAGCTTGATCCGAAGGGCGCCCCCCTGCGCCGTATGTCCGTGCGCAACGTCAAACAGTTCAAGGACCGCTGGTTCATCAGCGAGCTGGATGTCGTGGCCGAGAAGAGCGACTTCCGCACGCGCCTGTTTGTCGATGCCGTGAATGCGCCGACGCTGCGGGAGTAGGTGTCAGGTGTCAGGTGTCAGGGCTCCCTGAACCCTGAACCCTAGCACCTGCGCCTTTGCCAGCCATCGTCCATGTACTCGCCTCACGCTCTGGGATGAAACTGGCGGTGCACAGCGACCAGGCGCTCCAGGTCCACATGCGTATAGATCTGCGTGGTGGCAATGCTGGCATGACCGAGCATCTCCTGGATGGCGCGTAACTGCGCGCCGTTGGCCAGGAGATGGCTGGCAAAGCAGTGGCGCAAGGTATGGGGCGTCACCCGCCCGCCCATCCCGGCCTCGCGGGCATAATGTACAATCACCCGGTAGAGCCCCTGCCGGGTAAACCCTTTACCCAGCTGCGAAAGGAAGAGGCGATCCACCGCCGGGTGCTTGGCCGCCCAGCGCGGGCGCACCTGCGCCAAGTAGCGCTGCAGACTGCGGGCCGCCTGCTTTCCCAGAGGCACCACGCGCTGCTTGTCCCCTTTGCCGATGCAGCGCACCTGCGCGGATTCGAACTGTACATCCGCCACGCGCAGCGCCGCCACCTCGGAAACTCGCAGCCCGCAGCCGTAAAAGAGTTCCAGGATCGCATGATCGCGGATCGCTTGCGCGCGATCGCCGGCGGCGGCGTCCACCAGTTGGCCAACTTCCGTCGGCGCGAGGATTGCCGGCAGCAGGCGCCACAACTTTGGCGCATTCATGGCCGCGATGACATTGCGGTCCAGCACCCCCTCGCGCTGGAGATATTGGTACAGGACCTTGACCGCCACCAACCGGCGCGCCATCGTGGCCACCGCCATCCCCTGCCGCCGCTGATCCGTCAGGAACCCCACGAGATGGCGGCGCGTGACCTGCTCCAGGCGCGCCACACCCTGGGCCGCCAGCCAGTCAGCAACCAGCGCCAAATCGGCCGCATAAGCTGCGCGCGTATTGGCCGCGAGCCCGCGCTCAAAGGCTAGATAATCCAAAAATTGGGCGATGTGCGCTTTCATAGCAGATGCCCGGCTCGCCCGGCCTGGCAAGGTCGTCATCGCGTTGGATCTGTGCCATCAACCCAGTGTTGGAAGCCAACGCCGCAGGCGGCCCCCGATCCTAGCGCAAATAGAGATCGAGCTTGTCATTGGTCATATTGGTAAGGATACCGTTGAACGTCGGATCCGGGAAGCTACTCCACTGCGGGCAGGCCAGCGTGCCCGTTAAATCCAAGGGGAGCTGGTTGGTGGTAATATATGGCGCGTCAAAGAATTTGGACAGGAGCACCATTTCCTTGCCAGTCGTCTCGCTCGCGGGCTCCACATCCAGCTCAAATGCCGTGCCGATGAGGCTGCCCTGCACCTTAAGCGCCCAAC
>CAYSHQ010000442.1:1837-2251 GCA_964430835.1 uncultured Lentisphaerales bacterium | reverse complement strand
CGGCCCGCCCCGGGCCGAGGGCAGATTGCGGCGCAGGTTTGTATGCGCAATGAATACGTCGAGCCTAGGGGAATGCAAAGTGCCTTCAGATCAAGTCGCCGGTCCACAACCTTTCAAGAAACAGTTGCCACGGCCATACCTCTATGCCATCCGCCAATTTACGTGGTGCGCGCTCCATGCAAACCACAAGCGCATGTTTGACCGGATGTTCCTCGCGCAGCGCACGTAAGCCGATGCCATCGCCCGCATGCACACACGCCGATCCCTTAAATTCCACGGCAACCGTCTGCAGGAGGGTGTGAAGCTGTTGACGATCCAGTACGAGGATGGCACGCTCACGGCTACGACGACGTATGTGGACATCCTCGTGGTCGAAGGCGTCCCCCTGCCGCTGGACGCCCTGCCCGCAGCCTG
>CAYSHQ010000442.1:1271-1827 GCA_964430835.1 uncultured Lentisphaerales bacterium | reverse complement strand
GGGTAGGAGCAGGGCGTATCTTTGAGGAGCCCCGGCCCGCCCCGGGCCGAGGGCGGATTGCGGCGTTGGGTTTTGCAGCAATTCTCTTTATGGACCCGCCGAGTGCCATAAGGAGAAGGGCTGATCCTATGTGGATGGCGCTATCGCATTCGACCGGCTATCGTTTAAGCGGGTCGAGTAAGGGTGGACGTGTAAGGGTGGCGTGTAAGCGTGCGGGTAAGTCTTTCATAGGCCAGCGCGGCTGACGACACTTGCCCCCCCACTTGCACCCACACGTACACGGCTACACCTACACCATCCGCTTACACGTAGTCGAACCGCGTAGTCGGAATGGCCGCCTCAATGGGGCTCACCTGATCACGCGATACTGCCTGGATAGCCGAGTGGTCGTGGAAAGCGGGTCCATCGGCTCCGTCGGATGCTATTCCGGCGGACTGTTGCGCGGATTTGCCAGTCTGCGCTGCCTTTGTTACTCTATGGGGGTACTGGATTCCTTGGTGAGGAGTTGTGTCATGCCGAGATTTTTCAATGTTGCCGGGCCCTGCGTGCCGGAGGA
>CAYSHQ010000442.1:0-1259 GCA_964430835.1 uncultured Lentisphaerales bacterium | reverse complement strand
CGCCGCCCTGCGGAACGGTTTGGCTTGGCATCCCGCGTTCAAGCATCAGCCGCTGCCGGTGGTGGATATCGCGGCCTATACCATGGCCGTGAACAATCTGCTCTGCCAGCTTTCGCAAGCGGCCGGTAAACCGCTGGTGGTATTGTTCGACGAGGCCGATTGCCTTTCCGGCCAGACGCTCATCTCTTTCTTACGGCAGTTGCGCGATGGTTATGTCAACCGCAGCCGTGCGCCGTTTCCGGTTTCCGTGGCGCTGGTGGGAATGCGCAACATCCGCGACTATAAGGCCAGTGTGCGGCCGGAGAGCGAGACGCTCGGCTCGGCTAGTCCCTTCAATATCGTGACGGATGCGTTGACGCTGGTGAATTTTACGCCGGCGGAAATCGCGGCGCTCTATGGGCAGCACACGACCGAAACCGGGCAGCTCTTCGAGGCGGCGGCGATTGCGCGCGCGATCTACTGGAGCGGCGGCCAGCCGTGGCTGGTGAATGCGTTGGCCCGCGAGTGCGTCGAAAAGATCCTGAAAAACGATGCCAGCCGGCCGGTGACCGCGGAGCACATGGACCAGGCCGCCGAGACCTTGCTGCGCCGGCGTGACACGCATCTCGACAGCCTGATCGAACGGCTCAAGGAGCCGCGCGTGCAGCGGTTCGTCGAGCCGGTGATCCTGGGACAGGAAGAGACGGCCGACCTGTTGTCCGATGATTGCCGCTATGTCCTTGACTTGGGTATCCTGAAGCAGGCTGGCGGTGTGTTGCTGCCGGCCAACCCGATTTACGCGGAAGTCATTCTGCGTACGCTAGTCTACAATACGCAGCAGCAAATGACGCGCACGATCCCGCAGTCCCCCTGGATCATCGGCGACCGGCTTGATATGAGCGGGCTATTGCGGGCCTTTCAGGGGTTCTGGCGTGAGAACAGCGAAATCTGGCAGGAGCGCTACGCCTACCGCGAGGCGGCACCGCACCTCATCCTGCAGGCCTTTCTGCAGCGGGTGATCAACGGCGGCGGGCAGCTTGTGCGCGAATATGCGCTGGGGCGTCAGCGTCTCGATCTGCTGGTCTGCTGGCAGCAGCAGCGCTACGCGCTAGAGCTCAAGCTCAAGACACAGTACCGCCAGCCCGCGCTCGCGCAGGACCGGCTTTTTGGCTATCTCGACCGGCTGGGGCTGACCGAAGGGTGGCTGGCGGTCTTCGATCGCGATCCGGCCGTGAGCTGGGAGGCCAAACTGACCTGGCAAACGCTCGCGCGGGATGGCA
>CAYSHQ010000441.1:0-2252 GCA_964430835.1 uncultured Lentisphaerales bacterium | reverse complement strand
CGTTTTTGCAGCGGGTGATCAACGGCGGCGGGCAGCTTGTGCGCGAATATGCGCTAGGGCGCCAGCGCCTCGACCTGCTGGTCTGCTGGCAGGGGCAGCGTTACGCGCTGGAGCTCAAGCTCAAGACGCAGTACCGCAAACCCGAGGCCGCGCATGACCAGTTGTTCGGCTATCTCGACCGGTTAGGTCTGAGCGAAGGGTGGCTGGCAGTCTTCGATCGCGACCCGGCCGTGAGCTGGGAGGCCAAACTGACCTGGCAAACGCTCGCGCGGGATGGCAAGACCATCCATGTGGTGGGCCTATAAATTCCCGGTAATCACGTCAACTCGCGGAACGTGCCGAGCAGGCGCAGCAGGGGACTGCGCTGCATCTGGATGGCGTGCACCGGGCAGACTTCATGGCAACAGCAGCAGGCAATGCAGCGCTTGGCTTGCAAGACCGGCAACGACCCTTTGGTGACACGCAGCGCTTGGGCCGGGCAGGCGGCCACACAGCGGCCGCAGGCCACGCAACGGCGGTTAAAAATCGGTCGCACCCAGACCAGCGGCGCGACGAGCCGGACCAGCGACTCCGGTAGGAGTTGCAGCATGTGCCCGGCACCGGTGGGAATATCCAGGTCACGAGTCAGGCAGGGGGTGTCGCCGCGTCGCTCAAAACAGGCGACTGGTGGCAGGTGGGCACGGTCCGTCAGGTACGGCACGCGCCGGGGATCAATACGCAGCGTCTGGCAGAGCGCGAGATCGAGCGCTACGGCGTCGCGCGAGGCGGCCAGAAAGCCCAGTGGCACGGGCTTGCCATTGGCCGGTCCTTCGCCCTCCATGCCGACAATCCCATCGGCAAGGGAAAAATTCGGTGGCAGGGCGGCATGCAGGGCGCGCAGCAAACGGCAGAAGTGGCTGGGCTTGGGATAGGCCTTATGGAGTTGTGCCTTCTGGTAGCCCGGGAGGAGCCCATAGAAGTTTTTTACTGCCGCTGTGAGGGTGGTCAAAGCGTGGGTCTTGACCTTGGGGAGGTTGATGATCAGATCGCTCTCGTAAGCGGCTTTTGCCACGCCAAAGGTAAACCCGTCACGCTCAATCTGGCGCAGACCGCCCTGCTCAAAGGTCAGCAGCGGTACCTGCTCAGACTGGCATACTTCGCCGATGCCGCTTTTCTGCCAGACGCGTTCTACCGTCATGGCGCTGGCCGGGCTGTCGCCTACTTGCACCACGGCGCCAGCCTGCCGTAGGCCGCGGAGCACGTGGCGCACGACTTCCGGATGCGTGGTGACGGCTTGCTCGGGGGTGGCGTCGGCCAGCAGATTGGGTTTCACCAGCACGCGCTGGCCGGGTTGGACCAGTGCGCGCCAGCCACCATGGTGGGCCAGCAGCTGCTCCAGGGCAGGTGCGAGCGCAAGGCCGTAGTCCGGACAAGCCGCAAAGGATACAACCGATGGATTCATGGCGCACAGGGTAACGCCCGCCGGCCGCCGCGGCAAGCCTGGTGTGGGCTGTGCCGGAATTGCACCCAGCCAGAAGTGCGCCGTGGTTCGAGTCGCTTTCCGACGATGGATGTGGTACCGTTTTTCCTGTTGCCACGTTACATCCTAACATCATAGCCGTTATCCACGGCGTATCACGGAGGACGATCATGGGCGAGAAGTGCTGTTCGGCTGATCATCAGGGGCATATCTGTGTGTTGGCCAGCGAAAAGAAGTTCGCGGAGATCCAGAAACTGGTGCAAACGCCCAAGTTCCTCTGCTTTAATTGCGGGCGGGTGGCGGATTCGGCCAAGAATCTGTGTAACCCGATGCCCATCGAGGAGTGAGGGGGCAGGGGGGACCCGCCGGCCCCGCCGTAGCGTCGGCAGGTGACAGGCATGCGTTTTGCCGCGAAGAAAAAAAACCGCAACGTTGCGGTTTTTTTTGATCCGGCGCCCCCGCTACCGGTACTGGCGGTGCCACCTCACACCTGCCCCCTTCGCCGCCCCTCGCGCCCCTTCGCGACCCTCGCGGGGGAAAATCCCCATTCGTGTTCATTTCGCGGCCATTCGCGGTTTGAACCAAGTCGCCCCTTTCGCCTCCCATTAACTACTCTCCGGCGTGCGGGCTGAGGCGCAATTTGAGCTGCTGGAATCGCGTTGCGCTTCCTACCGGTTGTCCCCCTACTGTGCGGCGGCCAGCATTTCGCGGGCGTGGTCGAGCGTGACCGTCGTAGAATCGCGGCCGCCCAGCATGCGGGCAACCTCTTCTACGCGGGCACTCTTCTCGATAA
>CAYSHQ010000440.1:0-2270 GCA_964430835.1 uncultured Lentisphaerales bacterium | reverse complement strand
AGGACCATGGACGCACTCGTGCTGCATAAGGTGGGTGACCACCGCTTCGAGAAGGTGCCGGTACCCGAGCCAGGCCCCCGGGAGGTACGCATCCGCGTGGCCTATTGCGGCGTATGCGGCTCGGATCTGCCCCGGGTCTTTTCCAAGGGCACCTATCATTTCCCCACCATCTGCGGCCATGAGCTGGCCGGCCTCGTCGAGGCCTGCGGGGCGGAGGTGACGACCTGCCGCCCCGGTGACGCGGTGGCCGTGTTCCCTCTGATCTGGTGTGGCAAATGCCCGGCCTGCGAGGTCGGCCAGTATGCGGCCTGCGAGAACTACAACTACCTGGGGTCGCGCTGTAACGGCGGCTTTGCCGAGTATGTGGTGGCACCGGCGCAAAACCTGCTCCCCGTGCCGCCGGGGGTGTCGCTGGAGGAGGCGGCCATGACGGAGCCGGCAGCCGTGGCCCTGCACGCCCTGCGCCAGGGCGGGGGCGTGACCACCGGGGAAACCATCGCTATTTTCGGCGCCGGCCCGATCGGCATCATGCTGGCGCAGTGGGCGCGCAGTGGCGGCGCATCCCAGATTGTGCTGTTCGATCTGGACCCCGGCAAACTGGAACTCGCACGCGCCGCCGGCTTTACCCAGGTCTTCCACGCCAAGGAGCACCCGCCCGTAGCCACCATCAACCGACTGACTGCGGGGCGGGGCGCGCACCTGTGCATCGAGGCGGCCGGTGTGCCGCTGACCTTGGCACAGGCTATCGAAGCGGCGCGCTGGAACGGCCGCGTGGTGCTGATGGGGAATCCTTCGGCTGATGTGCTCCTGCCGGCCAAGCTGATCTCCCAGGCGATGCGCCGCGAAATCAGTCTGCACGGCACCTGGAATTCGCTCTACAGCGCCTTCGGCAATGACAATGACTGGACCACCGCGCTGCAGGCCATGGCCAGCGTGCAGCTTTCGCTCAAGCCGTTGATTACGCATAAGGTCCCGCTGTCACAGGGCGTGTCGGCCTTTGAGATGATTCGCGACCGCACGGCCTTCTCCGCCAAGGTGCTGATCGGAAATGGAGTATAATATGAAAAACCTAGTCTACTACCTCGATAAACCCGGCGGAACCTTCACCCCGATCGAAGAAGATCTGCCGAATCCGGGACCGGGCGAAATCCTGGTCCGGACGCGGCGCACGGCGGTCTGCCAGTCCGACGTTGTGATCCACAAGCAGGGGCTCGCGCGCATCCGGCACTGGCCGGCCATTATCCTGCATGAGGCTTGCTGCCAGGTGGAGGCCGTGGGCGCCGGTGTTACGGCATTTGCGCCGGGCGATCTGATCGGGTTGGGGTGCGACATTCCTTGTCCGGACCGCCACTGCATGTACTGCGGTGAAAACGGGACCGGGGATTGGACCTCCTGTCCGCAGACGCATGCCACGGGGCATGAGTTCCCCGGCTTTGCCCGCTCCCATGCCATCCTGCCGGATTGGTTTGTCCAGCGCGGGCCGATTGTGAGGTTTCACCCGGAGATCGCGCCGGATCACGCCTGTCAGCTCGAGCCATTGGCCTGCTGCCTCGAGGGGTTGACGCGGGTGAACAACTGCATCGAGAAGCGCGTGGTGGTGCTGATCGGGTCCGGCTCGCAAAGCACTTACGCCCTGCAGTGTGCCCTGGCGATGAACGCCCGCAAAGTAATTCTGATCAACCGCGGCGCGGAGCGCCTGGAGCGGGTTTTACGCGACTTTGCCGATCCGCGCTTGGTGGGCTTGCGCTGGGATGACCAGATTGTGGCGCGCGTTTTTGCGGAGTGCCGGCCGTTCAATGAGCCGCACTTTGTGATGGTCACGGCGCCGTGCGCGCCGGCCTACGAGCTGGCGGTGCAGTTGATGGGCTACGGCACGGTGCTGGACGGGCATGCGGGCGTCAAGGGCGCCAGCGGCAAGCCCCGCATCGCGCAGACCGTGGATCTCAATAACGACATCCACTACAAGTTGCAATGCTACCAGGCTACGCATGGCTCCAGCATGCATGGCATCCGGCTCGCGCATGCGCTCATTAACGAAAAGCGTTTGCCGCGGCTGGACCGCATGACGAATGACACGGAGCGTTTCCATCATTCGCGCATTCAAGAGGCGCTGGCACGCTCGGCCGATAGCGACAGCCTGAAGGTCATTATCCATTGGGACTGACCGACGGCGCTGCGCGGCAGATAGAGGCCGGAGGGACGGAAGGGACGGAAGGGACGGAAGGGACGTGGTTTAGAACGATCGCACGAGGTGTGGCAGTGCCAGCGAG
>CAYSHQ010000439.1:0-2276 GCA_964430835.1 uncultured Lentisphaerales bacterium | reverse complement strand
GCGTAGATGTTGCCGATGCCTGCCACGCAGCTCTGGTCCAGCAGGAGCGGCTTGATCTGGCGCTGTTTGTCAGCAAGTTGGCGGCGGAAGGCCACGAGCGTGAAGTCGTCGGAGAGCGGTTCCGGCCCCAAGTCGGCCAGATGGGTATGCGGGTCGTCCACCAGGCGGAAGCGGCCGAATTTGCGCGTGTCGTGGAAGTGTACCTGCCGACCGTCGGCGAGGTGGAGGACCAGCCGGTCATGCGTATCGGCCGGGGTGCCGGCGGGTTCGAGGCGGAACTGCCCGGTCATGCGCAGGTGGATCAGCAGATGCTGGCCGCTATCCAGTGCGGCGACCAGATACTTGGCGCGGCGGCTCAGCCGGGTGATCACGCGGCCGCGCAGCGCTGCGGCAAAGGCCGCCGGTGTGTGGCCGGCCACGGTGCGGTGCCAGCCGATGAAGACCTCGCGGATGCGTGCCCCCTCCAGCTTGGCGGCGCGCAGGCCTTGCAGCACGGTTTCGACTTCAGGGAGTTCAGGCATGGGGAAAGAGTAGCGCAAGGGCCGCCCGGCGTCCAGACCGGGACGCGGGGAACCGCGAAGGCACGCGCACGGGAGTATTTTTTGCCGCGAGAGTCGCGCAGGAGAGGTGGTAGGAGGGATGTGGTAGGTGGTAGCGGTACGGGCCACCCCGGTCGCGAACTGCAAATGGACGAATGTCGAGGTCCGAAGCATGACACCTTTCCGACCCCGCTACCGCCCCCGATCTCAACGAATAGCTTCCCGATCCTTTCCGTCAGCGTTGCGGCTCTGCCTCGCCGCTACTGTCCATCAACTTTCTGGGTGCCAACGTTGCAAATCAGGCGTTCGAGACCCGCGCCGCGCGGGTTGAGAATCGCCTGGATTTGGGTGTTGGGCCGGCCCTCTTTCCGTGCAAGGCGGCGAGAACAGCGGAAGGATTGCAGGCGGCGATTGTCAAAAGGGCTCTCGCCGGTCCTTCGGGCTGCCGTCGGCCTTGTTCCCAGTTCTGAAGGGTTCGCGTGCTGACACCGATCATCACAGCAAACTCGTCTTGGGATACATCCAGCCGATCCCGCACCATGCGGATCTCAGGCGGCGGAATCTCATAAGTTCGGCTTGGTGGCCGGTGTCCCGCCTTGATCGCTCCGGCCTCCTTGATACTGGTGACGAGCTTTGCAAAGGTGTCTTCTTTCATGTCAGCCACTCCTTAACCATACCCCGAAGGAACTGCAATTGCTTCGGCGTAAGGTCGTCTTGATCTGTCTTCTTGTAAGGCAGGAGCATGTAGATGGTGTCAGGCGGGTCCCAATAGTAAATGACCCGCAAGGCGCCTCGCTTGCCACTGTCTGGAAGATTCCACCGCACCTTCCGTAACCCACCTCCGCCACGAATAATGTCGCCGGCATCCGGCCTGAACATGAGCGCCGTTTGTAACATCCGGTACTCTGCATCCGGCAGGAGGTCCCTGATCTCCCTCGTGAACACTGATGTCTCGATAAAGACCATGACACCAAGATACGCCAGTGGCGTAGAAAGTCAACTTCGATCTTCATTTGGCCCAACGGCGCCGACTATTATATCAGCCTCTGACGGTTTTGCCGGGAACACTGGCTCGCGGCGGGGTCCTTCCATCTGTAAACTGTAGCGTAGTGTGTTTACTGCGCATGGTCAACGGCAATTGCAATATCTTCTGCCGCCATTGGTTGCAAAGATATGCGCCGCTGCGACGCGGAATGCAACGCCGTCGTGATTTTACTCCGTTTGACGCATATCTACCGGTATGCCAGTGCTTCGCGTCATGAAAAATATTCAGGGTGTCAGGTGTAAGATTTGCCCTGCTGCGGGCATATACATAAGAGGCAATACCCCCTCTAGCCCTGTGTTAGACGTCAAATCGCGAAACGGACGACCTGATTATGCGTAATTCACAACTCATTGACCTTCATATTGTTGAGTCGTATTGGAAAGCCAGGCACCTCGTAGAGGAACGGCACGCGCCGTATTACCTACGCTGGCTACAGCGTATTCTGTCCGGCCCAGGAGGCGATTCGCGACTGTCGGCAACCGACGCGCAGCGATCTTTTGTCGAACAATTGGAACGCCGAGGCGACATCCCCGAGTGGCAGATCCGTCAGGCGTCTCGAGCGGTGGAGTGTCACTTCATCCACGATCAGCCTGAACTCCATCCGTGCCAAGCGCGGGCCGCATTTGCCCAGCGTTTTTAGCGAGCGTGAGGTAGCACAACTCTTGGCTGGTATTGATGGCACGCCCGGCTTG
>CAYSHQ010000438.1:1859-2287 GCA_964430835.1 uncultured Lentisphaerales bacterium | reverse complement strand
CGGGCGCGGAGCGAGGGGGAGGCGGGCGGCGGTTCCTCGCGCGAAAAACGCTTGCGTTGGTTGCGCGGCTGGCTGCAGAACTCTACCGTCCGGCGGGCGAGCCCGCCGGGGTGGTGCGCGCATGGCGACGACCAGTGCGAACCACGCCTTGCTCAGGCCTCGCGCCTGTGCACAATCGACGAACCCTTTGGGGCCTTCTTGCTACGGCCAGCCTGCGTTAGGTGGCGCTTCAGGAAAAGACCATAGCTTGAACCCTATCCCCACATTTTTGGGTACTTGACGAAGATCTGGCAAACTCATTACAGTGGCGTTGGTTCGTATATGCTAATCTGGCATGGCTAGCGCATGCCCACAAACAGGTATGTGCATGAAAAGCATTGGCAAATCGCAGTCTCCCTTGATTCTCATCGTGGACGACGACCGGAGTA
>CAYSHQ010000438.1:0-1849 GCA_964430835.1 uncultured Lentisphaerales bacterium | reverse complement strand
AGGGTCTCCTGCAAGGGGCCGGGTTCTACACGCTCTGCGCCCACGACATGGCCAGCGGGGAAGCGCTGGCCCACAGCCATGACATTGCGCTGCTGCTCCTGGACGTCTATCTGCCGGATGGTAGCGGGCTGGACCTATGCACCCGGTTGCTGGCGGATCCCTCCTACGCCGGAACGCCGATTCTGTTGATCTCGGCCTCCGATGATGTCACGATCAAAGTCCGTGGTTTTGCCGCGGGCGCCGTGGACTACATTACCAAGCCGCTCGCTGGTGCGGAAGTGCTGGCCCGGGTGCGCACCCACCTGCGCCTGCGTTCCGCCTATGAATCGCTGGCCCGCATGCATGCAGAGCGCGTCTACCAACTCGGCGCATCCCAGGAATCGCTGATGCCCCGGCCTGGCGATCTGCCGGACGCCGGCTTCAGCGTCTGCATGCAGCAGGCACACCGGGCTGGCGGCGACTTTTACGACGTCATCACCGCCGGCGAGGGGATCACCGACTTTGTCGTGGCCGACGCGAGTGGTCACAACCTGAGCTCCTCCCTCTGGACCGCCGCTTTCAAGGCGCTCGTGTCGGAATACGCCTCGGTCCTGCACTCCCCCAAGGATATTCTCAACAAGATCAACCATTCCCTGCAGCGGATTCTGCGGGAAGGCGCCTACTTCACAGCCGTTTATGCCCGTCTCAACCGGCGCACCAACAAGCTGATCGTGGCCAACGCCGGCCACCCCCCGGCCGTCCTGATCCAACCGGATGCCACGGAGGCCATCCTCTGCGACCTGGCCGGGGACGTGCTTGGCGTCTTCCCGGATGCGGTCTTTGCCGAAAAGGAGTACCGCGTGCAACCGGGAGACCGACTCTTCCTTTGCACCGACGGACTGCTGGAACAGAACATGTCCCAGATCGAAGGGATCCAGTGCCTCCGGGATGCCTGCTACCGGGCCACGGAACTGCCGCTGATCGATGCCGTGCCGGGCATTGTCGGCTATCTCTACACGGGGTCCGACCCCGATGACGACATCATCCTCCTGGGGGTGGAAGTATGAAGCCGCGCCGGCCGGCCAAGCGCGAGTGGACCATTCCATCCGACCTGTCCCGCGTCGATGGCATCTGCCAGGAGACCCAGACCCTGCTCCAGGCCCACAACCAGGACGCACTGGTCTTTGCCTTGGACTTGTTGTTGAGAGAATTCCTGAATAACGCTATTATACATGGCAACAAAAGGACACAGCGCAAGAAGGTGCGGGCCAGTCTGCGCATCGGACGAAAATGGATCGTTTTGTGCATCCGTGACGAAGGCCCTGGATTTGACTGGCGTACCGTCTCGCAACGCGTGCCGGAGGAAAGTGCCACCTCCGGCCGTGGCCTTCTGATTGGCAGGGGATACGCCAGCCGCATGCAGTATAACCAGGCGGGGAACGAGATTACCTTATGGATTCCCAAAACCACACCGCCACCGTGCGCTTGATCCAACCAACCTAATCCGCCCGGCGCACCCCAGCAGGAGTACAAAACATGGCCGAGATCGCCATCACCCGCACCGACAGCCAGAGCCAGTTGCTACTCGCCACGCGGCTCACCGCCGTGGAAGCGCCAGCGCTGCAGGCCGCGCTCAAGAAGGAGATCGCCGCCGGCAGCCGCACGATCGTCTTCGACCTGGCGGCCACCACAGCGCTGGATTCCACCGGGATCGGCCTACTGATCGCCACCAGCAACACCCTCGCCAGCATGCAGGGGAGCATCCGCCTGCAGAACGTCGCACCCGATATCCTGAAGCTGCTCAAGCATATGCGCCTGGCGGAGCGGCTGCACGCCGCCGGCAGCGAGGAGGCCAGCCGTGGATGATGAC
>CAYSHQ010000437.1:0-2288 GCA_964430835.1 uncultured Lentisphaerales bacterium | reverse complement strand
CGGCGGCTCGGCTGGTCAAGTCGGGGCGGCGTCCCAAAGCACCTCCCAAACCGGGCTTTGGCGACATTTCGCACCGCCCCCTTCGCAACGCCCTGCCCTTCCCCGCCCCCCAGCGGCCTTGTGCCGCTGGGGGCGAACGATGATTACCAGCCAGACACAGGGCGCGAAAAGTAGTTCCACACAGGCAAGCGCGAGGAGCGCCGGCACGGCTGCCCCTCGCGCGAGGGAAGCCCCCCAGTACAGCATGTTGGAATCCAAGCCGGAAAATTCGTAAACGTTTACGATTTTGTAACTGCTCAGGTGGTACGGTTCGGTTGACGACTACGGCGACGACTACGGTGGACGAATTCGGAATTCCCTCGTTATCCGTAGTCGTCGCCGTAGTCGTCAACCGGGTTCTGCCGTCGCGAGACGTGTCCTGAGTAGTTACATGCGATTTTTACTGTACAACATTCGCTATGGGACGGGCCAGCGTGCGCGCTGGGCCTGGATGCACTTTCTGTCGCCCACGATCAGCCATATGCCGGAGATTGCCCGATTTATCCGGGAGGTCGACCCGGATGTGGTGGGCCTGGTGGAAGTGGATGCCGGCTCGTATCGTTCCGGGCGGCAGAATCAAGCCGAGTTTCTGGCCGGGCAACTGGGGCATTACCACAGCTATCGGATGAAATACCGCGGGGAGGGTGGGCTGGGGGTGGGGCGCCGCTTGCCGGTGCTCAATAAACAGGCCAATGCGTTTCTCTCTCGCGATGCGATCCAGCGCGAGACCTTCCACGAATTCACGGACGGCTTCAAAAGGCTGGTGATCGAGCTGGAGCTGGAGCGGGTGCGCCTCTTCCTGGTGCATCTGGCGTTGGGGTTTCGCGTTCGGCACGCGCAACTGGTGGAGTTGCATGACTTGATCGTGCAGTCGGACAAGCCGTGCATCGTGGCGGGCGATTTCAACAGTTTCCTGGGGCCGCGGGAGCTGCGGCTCTTCCTGGCGGCGACGGGGCTGACGAGTGCCAATGCGCACCATCAGCCGACCTATCCAAGCTGGAGTCCGCAACGGGAGTTGGATTTCATCTGCTACAGTCCGCAGCTCACCTTGCGGCGGTTTGCGGTGCCGCCGGTAACGCTCTCGGATCATTTGCCGTTAGTGTGTGATTTTGACTGGTAGGAGTACCGGCTCAGGGGCGTGGCTTCAGGCGTTGTTGTACGGCCAGGCGCGTGGCGGCAAAGCAGGCGCGCACGGCGGGTGAGTTGTCCATCTGGCGGATAAACGATTCCCGGAAATCCAGCGCGCCGCGCTCACAAGCCAGCGCCAACGCGGCTGGGAAGTGTAGTTGTCCGCGGATCCAGCCCACCTGGATCATGACGAAGTCACAGACGGAGCGCACCAGGTGGTAGCTGACGGCTTGTCCGGCGGTTACGGCGGAGAGCACTTCGGGGGTGACGGGGGCATCGAGCGGCAGGGACCAGACGATCTCGGGGTGCCTGATCAGGTCTCCCGTGCGCACGGCATCTTCAAAGACCCGGAAGATGTCCAGTTTGTCGGCATCGCGCACCAGGTGGACAAAGGGGGCGTGGGTGGCCGACAGGGTGGGCGCGAGGTCCCGGGCGTTATGACAGCCTACGGCTGTCAGGATGATGTCGCGTGTGTCGGGCGAGAGCGAGGAGAGGATGCCTTCGGTGCGTAGGACGGTTACGCCGCGCAGGGCGTGATTAATGGATTTATTGTCCTCGAACATGCCATATTCGGCGAATTGCGGGAAGCGGCCGATGTCATGCAGCCAGGCGCAGGCCATGCCGCGTACGCGGGCCAATTCCGGCCATTGTGCCGCAGCCAGAATGGCGGCGGCATTGGCCGCCACCTGTCGGCTGTGCTCCACTTTGAGTTGCTGCATGGGGTGGAGGTGCCCGGCGGCGTCAGCAAACCGTTGGGTATAGGCGCTAAAGAATCTTTCCAGGTGAACCAAGTCTGCGTCCGTCATGGGGTTTCTCCCGACACCCACAAGCATAGCAGGAATTGGTCGCGCGGGTAATGGGGTAACAAAAACGGCGCGTTCCCGGAGGAACGCGCCGTTGGCTTCTCATCGCGTTGCGATCAGAGGCTTACATGCCCATGTCGCCCATGCCGCCGCCGTGGCCGCCGGGAGCCGGAGCTTCCTTCTTCTCCGGGATCTCCGTGACCATGCACTCGGTGGTGAGCAGCAGGCCGGAGATGGAGGCCGCGTTCTGCAGGGCCGAACGGGTCACCTTCGCCGGATCCAGCACGCCGGCCTTGATCAGGTCGGTGTACTCGCGCG
>CAYSHQ010000436.1:0-2295 GCA_964430835.1 uncultured Lentisphaerales bacterium | reverse complement strand
GCACCCCAACCCGCATATTCGCGAATTTGTGCGCCTCGCCAACAGTCCGCAGGCACGCAGTGTGCCGCGCCTCGGCATCTGGCGCGAGTACCAGGAGGAGATGCGTATCGCCAGCGGCAATGCGTTGTGGCAGGTGGCCTCGCCGGAGCAGGCGCTGGCGCAGGTGCAGCAGCGCGTGGCCTGGCGCTGGGAACGGGCGCGGGCGCGCTGGGATCGCGTGGCCGAGATCCGCCGGAAGGAGTGGCAGAAACGTGACCTCCCTTGAACGTCGCAACTTGCGCTTGGGGCTGCTCTTTATCAGCCCGTGGCTGCTCGGCTTCCTGGCCTTTACCGTCTTCCCGGTGGTGGCCTCGGTCTTCTTCTCGTTTTGTGACTACGATGTCCTCTCCGAGCCAGTCTGGGTGGGCGGCCAGAACTACCGGGATCTGGGGGCGGACCGCGTCTTCTGGAAGTCGCTCTACAACACCCTGACGTTCAGCCTGCTCTCGCTGCCGCTGGGGATGATCCTGGCGCTCTTGCTGGCCATCCTGCTGAATCAGCCGGTGCGCTGCCGCGGCGCCTTTCGCGCGATCTACTTCCTGCCGTCGCTGGTGCCGATGGTGGCAGGTGCCATGGTCTGGATCTGGATCCTGAACGGCAAACTCGGGTTGCTGAATCAGGCCCTGTGCGCGCTGGGCATGACACACCCGCCCCAGTGGCTGAGCGATCCGGCCTGGACCAAACCCGCGCTGGTGCTCATGTCGCTCTGGGGGGTGGGGAACTCGGTGGTGATCTACCTGGCTTCGTTGCAGGATGTGCCGCAGTCGCTCTACGAAGCCGCCGAGATTGACGGCGCGTCGGCCTGGATGCGCCTGTGGCATGTGACGATCCCCATGATCTCCCAGGTGATCTACTTCAACCTGATCATGGTAATCATCGGCTCGCTGCAGACCTTTGCCTCGGCCTACGTCATGTTCAACGGGGGCGGTCCGGACCGCTCGGCGCTCTTCTATGCGGTCTACCTCTACCAGAATGCCTTTGAGTACCGGCAGATGGGGTACGCCTGTGCCATGGCCTGGATCCTCTTCCTGTTGATCCTGGGGTTGACCTGGCTGGCCACCCGCGCCACCAAGAAACATGTCTTTTACGCCGACAGCTAACCATGAAAACTACTGCAACCTCCCAAGGCGTCTCCTATCTGCTGTTGCTGCTGGGCGCGGCCTTCTTCCTGTTGCCGCTGATCTGGATGCTCTCCACGGCGCTGAAGCCGGTGGAGCAGACTATGTCCATGCCGCCGCAATGGTTGCCGCAGGCGTATGAGATCGAGCGCGACGGTAAGCGTGTGGAAGTGCGGCGCAGCGACACGCCGCTGGTTACGCCCAGCCTGCTGGTACAGGCCGAGGGGAGCGGCAGCGCCTTTGCCGTGCCGGTGGCGGAAGTGGTGGACGGGCGTTGGCGGCCGGCCGGCGGGGGCGGGCAGGGGACCGTGGTGACGGTGCTGCAGGCGATCCCTGCTTCGGCCACGGCCCCCTGGTCGCTGGTCTACGAGGGGAAAGGCGGCCGCCCTACGGCCGTGCCGACGGCGCAAATCACTTCGCGGGTGGCCCCGCGCTGGGAGAACTTTGGCGGTGCCATCCGTTCCATGCACTACTTTCCCCGCTACCTGGGCAACACGCTGCTGCTCTGCCTGCTGAATGTGGTGGGCGCCGTCTCTTCCAGCGCGCTGGCCGCGTATGGGTTTTCGCGGATTGACTGGTGGGGGCGTGATCGCGTCTTTATCGTGGCGCTGGGGACCATGATGATCCCGTTCCCGGTGGTGATGGTGCCGCTCTATTCGCTCTTTCGCGCCATGGGGTGGATCGGCACCCTGCAGCCGCTCTGGATCGGCTCCTTCTGCGCCGGCGCGTTTAATGTCTTCCTGCTGCGCCAGTTCTTCCGCACCATCCCGCAGGATATCACCGAGGCTGCGCGCATTGACGGCTGTAGCGAGTTTCGCATCCTCTGGCAGATCATCCTGCCGCTCTGCCGCCCCGCGCTGGTGGTGGTTGGGCTCTTCACCTTCCTTGGGACGTGGAACGACTTCCTGGGGCCGCTGCTCTACCTGACGGATCAGAAGGATTTCACGCTGGCGCTCGGCCTGCAATGCTACCAGAGCCAGAGCGGCGGCACAGAGTGGCACTACCTCATGGCCGCCAGCACCATCGTGATCCTGCCGGTCATCGTGCTCTTCATTCTGGCGCAACGCGGCTTCATCGAGGGGATTTCCATGACGGGGATTAAAGGATGAATACAGCGCAACGCCAGATCCCATCCTCG
>CAYSHQ010000435.1:0-2305 GCA_964430835.1 uncultured Lentisphaerales bacterium | reverse complement strand
TGACTCTTGCTGCAAGGCCTCCCGCAAAGCACTCTGTGAACTCTGGTGCCCTATGGTGAGCAAAAAAAGTGAACGTCCAACCTGGCGAAGTTCACGTTGGCCTTCCGTTATTCCCTTGGCGATTTGGCGGTTCGCTACCACAACAAGCACAACAAACACAACAAGTTAAACCAGGAACAAGCCTTCTTCTACAATTTAAGTTATGGACGGCAAGTATTTGTCCAGAAGAACTTGTGTGTAAAGGCCAGGGCCAGCCCACCGGGGAGCAGTTCCGCGCTTCGTGGCGGAAACGGACGCTTTCGCTTCTCCACTAACTACAAGCGCACCCGTCTTCCCGTTCCCTTCCTTCCCCACCCCCCCCTCACTCACACACTCACACACACACACACACACGCACACACTCACACACCCGCACACTCACTCACAATCTTCCTCGGTCTGGGGCGTCAGGTCTTGAACTGCCCCACGAGCCCTTTGAGTTGCTCGGCCAGATTCGAGAGTTCGGCGGCGCTGGCTTGCACCTGTTCGCCGCCGGCACGGATCTCGCCGGTGGCGGCGTTCACACTGGTCAGGTCCTGCGCCATGGCCGTGGAGGCATCGGCGATCCGGACTACGCGCTCGTTGGCCTCGTGCACGCCGGCCGACGCCTGGGCGATGTTGCCGGCTACATCCTTGGTAACAATCGATTGCTCCTCGATGGCGCTGGCGATCCCCGTGACAATCTGCCCCACTTCGGCGATCACGGCGGTGATCTTGCCGATGTCGGTGATCGCGCTGCCGGTAGAGTGCTGTACGCCGGCGATCTTGGCCTTGATATCTTCCGTGGCGTGGGCGGTCTGCTTGGCCAGTTCGTTGATCTCGTGGGCCACCACGGCAAATCCCTTGCCGGCCGCCCCGGCCCGAGCCGCCTCGATCGTGGCGTTCAACGCCAGCAGGTTGGTCTGGGCCGAGATGTTGGTGATGGTTTCCGTGACCTGGCCGATCTCTTGCGCGGCCTGGCCGAGTTGCTGCATGAGCGCGGAGACTGAGGCCGCTTGGGCACCCGCGTCGGCGCTGATGGAACGCGCCTTCTCGGAGTTGGCGGCAATCTCGCCGATCGTCGCGCTCATCTCTTCGGTGGCATTCGCCACGGAAGAGAGGTTGGCGGAGGCCTGTTCCATGCCCGCGGCCACGGCGCGGGTGCTGGTGCTGGCCGCCTCGGCGGTCGTCGCCACGGTCGTGGTCTTGCCGGACAACGCCTGCACGCTTTGCGCAGTCTGGGCACTGACCGCCGAGAGGTCCGCAGCCGAGGCGGTCACGGTCTGGGCATTGCCCGCGATGCGCTGGATCAGCGCCTGCAGGTTGCCTGCGAATTGGTTGAAGTAGCCTGCCAGATCCGCGATCTCGTCCCGGCTGTCGGTGGGCAACCGCCGGGTCAGGTCGCCCTCACCTTCCGAGATATCCCGCAGCATGGCGGCGGTCTGGCGAATGGGGCGCGTGACAATCCGCGAGATCACTACGCGAATCAGCAGCAGGATGGCGACAAAACCGATAATCCCGATGCCGAGCATCTGGAGGAAAAGGCTCTGTTCCGCGCGGTCACTCGCGGCGGTGGAGAGCGTGATGCTGGTGACGCCGAGTACGTCCCCCACCTTGGCGCTGCCGTGGCATTGCAGGCAGGCCTGCGTGGCTTTGGAGGGGACGACATAGCGTGCCGTATGGTTGTCATCATCGCGCTGATCAGCCGCAATGCCGGTCGCGGCGACCTGACGGTCCATGGCATCCCGGGAGGCTGCGCCCGCCCGCGCTTTAAAGTCCTTCTCGGTGGCGGCCGTGCGCACCACGTAGATATCGGTAAAGGTGGAGTCCTTACGGACGGCTTCCAGGTAGCGGTTGAGCGAGGTCATGTCGCCAATCTCGCCAAAGAGCTCCACGGTGGTGGCCAGCATGGTGGCGCTGCTATGGATGTCGCGCTCGCTCTGCTGGTTCATGATGCGCCGGGTGCCGGTCATAATAACCACGCTGGCCACGCCGAGTACGGCCAGCAGGCATACGGCCGTACTGACCATGACCTTGGTCGCGATGGGCCGGTATCGACGCGGGGTGGCTGCAGCCGCAGCCTGCGTGGAGTAGGGCGTCATGGGGGTGTCTTGCATGGTTATGCGCCAATCAATTGAATTGCTGTTACTGTAGAGAGTATTTTAAGCCTGCGCAAGCGGCTTCTTTGCCAGGGCGGACTGAACCCTTTTGGGCCGGGGTTGTAGTTGCTGGGTACGGGTATGCCGCACTATAATTAATCGCGAATGGACGCGAATGGAATGTTCGT
>CAYSHQ010000434.1:0-2321 GCA_964430835.1 uncultured Lentisphaerales bacterium | reverse complement strand
CGCGACTCGCATTGCCGATCGGCGTCTCGATCAGCAGATGATAATGGTTGCCCATTAAAACATAGGCATGCAAAACAATTCCGTACCGCTGCACCATTTCGCCAAGCAATTCAACAAAGTGCTTACGGTCGCGATCGTCCTGAAAGATCCGACGCCGCCCCAACCCACGCGCGGTGATGTGATACCACCCACCCGCCACATGATGCCGTAATTGCCTTGCCATGCCGATAACATACAACATTGGGCCTAAATTGGTCAATATGTCTATTGTCTAAAGACGACCCCAGGGGAACCCAAAACCACGGCCATCCATGTGCTCCTCGGCTTCCAGCAGGCCACCTCCGGCCGCGCCACGCTCTTCGACTGCGACGTGCGCGCCGCCATCGCCCGCCAGCGACTCGGCTATCTCCCCGAGCACCCCGATGCCTATCGCTTCCTGACCGGCCGCGAAATGCTGCAATTCGTCGGCAAGCTCTGCGGCCTCGCTGGCGCCACACTGGACCAGCGCATTCGTCTCGTTTTGGAAGAGGTGGATCTGGCCGGGGGCGCGGACCGTCGCATTGCCATGTATTCGCGCGGCATGCGCCAACGCATCTGCCTGGGACAAGCCCTCCTGCATGAACCCGACTTGCTAATTCTGGATGAGCCGACCGGCGGGCTCGACCCCATCGGCCGTCTGCTGATCCGGCGCATCATCGCCGACTGGCGGCAGCGCGGCAAAACCGTCTTCTTCTCTTCGCACGAGCTTTCCGAAGTGGAGCTGGTCTGCGACCAGGTCTGCATTCTGGCACGTGGTCGCATCGTCGCCCAGGGCGTTCCCCATCAATTAGCGGGGCCGGGCGAGCGGCTGGAACAGTTCTTCATGCGGGTGGTCGAGGCCACAACCGCGAAAGAGGGGCGCTAATGCGTACCATATGGGCTGTCTCAGAAGTGGTACTGCGCTGCTGGACGCGCCGCAAGGAAGGGTACATCCTACTCCTGATCCTGGCCGGGCTGCAATATGGCATCGCCTCTCTCAACCTCCTGACGGCGGGCGGCTCCGCCCTCTATCTGTATGACATTGGGCTGCTGCTGACCTGGTTCCTGGGATGGATCATCGCGATCCATGTGGGTGCCAGCGAACTCCCCAGCGAGGAGTCCCGCGGCACTATCTTTCTGCTGCTCGCCAAACCGCTGCACCGCGCCCAATTGATTGTCGGCAAATGGCTAGGAGCCTGGCTGACGGTGACCGCCTGCACGCTGGCGCTGCATCTGATCACCCTGCTCTCCGCCTGGCTGGTCGGCGTACACCCGCCTGCCCAAGCGTGGGTGCAGATGTGCCTGCTGCATCTGGCCTCGCAGGGCGTATTGACCGCCACGGCCATGGCCATCTCCACCCGCCTCAACCGCGATGCCGCGCTTTCGCTGACCGCCACCGCGGCACTGGCGTTCTACCTGATCGTGCCGAAAATCCCAAATCTGGCGCACTATGCCACGGGCTGGCGCACCGGCATGTTCGAAGGGCTCTACTACGCCTTACCGCACCTGGAGCTCTTCGACCTGCGCCGGCGCGTGCTCCATGGCTACGGCCCAATCCCCTTTACCACCCTTGGCACGATCCTGCTGTATGGCGCGGTTTGGACCGCCATCCTGCTCCTCACCGCTTGGCTGGCCTACCGCAACCGTCATTTCCAACGCGACCGCATGCTGGAATAAACGACGCCCCCCTTTGCGGCACGCCCCCCACACCATGCGCACTAACCTGTCAGTCGTAATCCTGCTGCCCGTGCTCCTCGCGGCCGCCTTCCTGCTGGCCTGTCGACTGACCGTCGCCCGCGTGAATCCCGCGCAGGAGAGCTCAGACGATGCGCTGGATCTACTACTCGGCGGCAGCCGGGTCTTCCTAGGCGGGCTGGCCATGGATCGCGCCGATCTCTATCTACACCGCGGCCACACCGGCACCGACACCACCGCCTTCTCCAACCGCTGGTTTCAGCGCGTCACGGCGGTCCTCTCGCCCACCCACCTGGAACACCGGGAAGGAGCGGAAGGAATGCAGGAGATCCTCCCCTGGATAACCCTGGCAGCCCGGGCCGCCCCCACCAACACGGACTATGTACTGACCCAAACCTTCCTCCTGCGTGTCACCGGCAACCCGCAACGGGCGCTCGCCGAGATCCGCCGGCTGCGCACCCAACAACCCCATAGCCCCGACCTCTATCTGGAGGAAGCACGCATCCGTCTCGCACAGAGCCAATGGGATCGCGCCGGTGCCACCCTCGACTGCTGCACCAACCTGCTGGGCGGCTTCGGCGACCGCGTCTTCGACGTGTACATCCAGG
>CAYSHQ010000433.1:0-2327 GCA_964430835.1 uncultured Lentisphaerales bacterium | reverse complement strand
CCCAAAGCTTATGCCAGTTCCCCGCCGGCGCGATAGGCATGCGCACGTTGCGTGATTGCAGAGCGAATGTTCATGACTGATGCGTCCTTCCCGGAGCCCACTATGCCGGATATCAACCCTCTCTTGATACCAAACATATATCCCCACCACATTATTATTGTAGTTCAGCCTCGGCAGGGAGTCAAACCCCGAACCCAGCAATTCTCATTCTGGATGTGGCCTTTATGCGGGGATGGCGCCGGGTCAGGGGCGCAAGGCCGTGGCGGGGATCCAGCCGCGCTGGCCGTTGTAATCTACCCGCTGCCAATCTTCGTAGGTCTCGAGGGTGGTAACGCAACGCCCGGGCGCGATCGGGAAGAGCAGGCGCGCGTTCGCGGACGGACAGAGGCGTGCCGTGGTTAGCTGGTGCACCCGCTGCAGGTGCAAACCGGCTTGCCGGCTCCACCACTGGCAGCCATAGGCGCCTGCGATCAGCAGCACGAAGCCAACGGCCATAGCTACGCGTGGACGCCACCCGTATAAAAGCCCGGCGCTCAGCATGGCGACGAGGAAGACCGTGGCAAAGGGGAGCAGACGGCGCAGCTGCGTGACCGTGGCGGCGACAGCCGCATCCCCGTTCGCCGTCGGCGTGGCAGGCGGCGGCAGTACCTGGAAATGCTTGACCGCGGGGAGCGCGTTGGTGAGAGCACGTGTCGTAAACTGCAGCCGGAATGGGCCGGCGACACTCTCGCGGTAGACGCCGACGGCCGGGTCAAAATAGGGGAGACGCGCGGCGCCCAGAGAGGCGGCATTGGTGTTCAATGGCACCACCACCTGGCGCACGGAGAGTTGTCCGTTCTCATCCCGCTGCAGTTCCTGCGGCGGGTAGCTGCGGAAGTTCGGATCAGACGGGGGGAGGAGGATGTGCGCAGCTCCCAGCCAGCCGCGGCCTGTCACGCTGTAGGTGACGGTGATCAAGTCGCCTGGCAAAACCTGCGGCGGATCGACGGTGGCACTTAGCTGGAAGGTCCCTACCGCGCCCTGGAAGCCGGTCGGCACGTCGGTTGGCGGCAGAGGGCGGAAATCCAGGCGCAGCGGTTCCATGCGGATGCTGGTGTTGACGGAGCGCAGCGAGGTAAAGAACCCCAGGCTGGTGCGTTCGACGAGTTGGGCATGCAGGATGCCGCGTAGATCCTGCCGCGCGGGCTGCACCGGGCGACCGCTGGCCACGTAGGAGATGACTTCCACCACGGCTTCGCCCCGTCGGATCTGCCGGCGCTCTACCTGCTGGTAACTGCTGAGTTTGGCGAAGGATTCCAGCGGCAGGTTCTCAAGCTTTAGTTCCTGCAGTTCCGCACCGGGCGATACCTCGATCTCCAGCCGCACATCCATGGGTTGGCTCAGGTAGGGGCGCTCCGGTTGCGGCAGGTAGCGTGCCGCGTAGATCTCGGAGGCGGCGGTCCGAGCGGTCGTCAACAGCATGGCCACCAGCGCCAGCACAAGCATGCGTGGTTGTCGCATCATGGGTGCTGCTCCGGGGGGGGCTTGCTGGTAAATGACCGTTCCTGCCAGGTGCGTTCGTCCAGTTGTTCCTGCAGCAGGGAGACGGCTGTGCTGCTGCTGAAGAGTACGCAAAGCAGCAGGCCGAAGAGCAGGCAGGTTTTCGCCAGGGAGGTTACGCTGCTGTTATCTGCGGCAGGTGAGCGTCGCAACAGCCGTAGCAGCAGGGCTAGCCAGATCAGCAGCCAGCCGCAGATGGCGACGAGCGCACGCACGCGCACCGGTTCGTCGTAATGCCAGAAGAGGATGGTGCGATCCCACGGGAGGTCCGTGTCGGGGCGTCCGGCCTGTAGCGCCAGTGCCTGTCGGAGATTGATCCGGATATCGGGGGTGCTGCCCAGGTAGCGTTCGGCGCGGCGCAGCGCGGCCACGGCGTTCTCGCCATCCCCGGCCAGCAGCAAGGTGGTGCCGATGTTGTAGAAGAGCGTGCCGTTACGGACCCCTTCGCGGACAAGTTGTTGGTACGCCTGTGCGGCGTCGAGGTATTCTTCCGGCGTACGTGCGGCGGCCGTACGGGCGTTGGCCTGTTCCCAGAGAAACCGGCACGAATCCTCGTCGGCACGCATGATACTGGCCGCGCCGAGTAGCAGCGCGCAGCTCAGGAGGATGCACCGCCGAGTTTGCCAGGAACGGTTCATGCCTGTTCCTCCGGTGGCGTGTGCGGATGGTCCAGTTCGTGGTCCAGCCGTGGCAGCAGCGTGCAGGCTTCATGGATGGCGGGAGCGGCCCCTGTTCGGTCCGCGCCCGGATGATAGAGTTCCTGGTCCAGCCGCGCCAGCAGTTCGCCG
>CAYSHQ010000432.1:0-2350 GCA_964430835.1 uncultured Lentisphaerales bacterium | reverse complement strand
GATCCTGCCCATGTCCATATCCTCAGCCAGCCTGCATAAGGTGGCGCTTCAGTAAGAGACCATGGGGCTGACGCCCCGCCCGGCCTACCGCCACGTGCCACGCGCTGTTACGCGGGCCCCGTTCCGGATGCGGGCTGGTCTGGCGGTGGCTCAGCTTGGTCCGGCGGTGGCTCGGGCTGATGCGGCTGGGGTGCCTTTTTGCCGATCAGCCACGACGGGTTCATCGGGTACGCATGCGGATCGAAGATGACCCAGTACAGGTGCCAAACCAGAATCGCCAGAATGGCCAGCACGGCTTCGTAGAAGTGCACAACCTGCGCCACGTCGTGCCAGACTTTGGGTAGCAGCCGCAAGACGGTTTCCGTGAAAACCAGCATGGCGCCGGTAATGGTCATCACGACGGAGCCCCAAACCAGCGCCCAGTACTCGGCTTTTTCGGCATAGTTCCAGCGCCGGTGGGGCGGCGGTTGCTTACATAGCCCGATGTTATGTCCCACTACGCCCAGTGCATCGGTGGCATCCTGCCAGCCGGGGGCGAGATCCCGCAGGTGGCCGCGCCCCTTGCGGGTGCCGAATAACGCCGCCAGATGGATCAGGAATAAGGCGACAAAAGCCCAGCCACAAATGTGGTGGATCAGGCTGCGCAGGTAACTGCCGTTGGCACAGGCGCGGAACGGCCAGCTCCAGATGGCGTCCGGATATTTGTGAACCAAGCCGGTATAGGCTAACAGCACGAACAGCACCACCAACACGTGATGCTGGATGCGCATAGCCTTGGTCAAGCGTAGTTCGCCGTCCCCTGCCTTGGCCGCCTGCATATGGGCCCGGGCCTTGCGTAGATAGTCGAGAAAAATAAAGCCGGCCATCCCGCCGATGATGAGGACAATCGCGATCAGGTAGATTTGGGTGACCACGTTCGCTAGCTGCGACTGCCCGCTGCCGCTGCCGGCCGGCGCATGCACCTGGAAGAAATCTGCGCGCATGCGGGTGCCGATGCCGGGATGGCACTTGCCGCAGGTCTGCGGCAGGTTCTGCCGGTTGACAGTTGAGCGGTCGTCGCCGGATGGCAGAATGTCGTGTACGCCATGACAAGACGCACAGTTGGCCGCCATGGGGTTGCCGCCTTTGAGTTCCAAGCCATGAAAGCTCTGGGCGTATGTGGTAGTGACGTTGGGTGGTAGACGGTATAGGGACGCGAGCCGCTGCGACGCATGACATTGGCTACAGGTCTCCGGGATGTTTTTGGAGGAGACCCGCGAGTCTTCGGTGCGCACGGCCGCGATGGTGTGCGCGCCATGGCAGTCGGTGCAAACCGGAGCATCGCGGACGCCCGCTTGGACGCCCTGCCCGTGGATGCTGCGCTGGTAGGTTTGGTAGACGTTCTCATGGCACTTGCCACAGGTGGCGGGCACGCTCTTCCAGTAGAGCTTAGAATCAGCGGTGGTGGATTTGTGCAGGTTGTGCGAGCCATGGCAGTCCGCACAGTTGGCGGCGTTCATCTGCCCCTTTTTCAGCAAGGCCAGGCCGTGGACACTCTTCTCGTAGGATTGCCCCGGGTCGCGCTGGCGCAGGTTGAATTTATCCATTTTAGCTGTGTCGTTATGACAGCGTTCGCAGGTCTTGGGGAGATTCGTGCGATACACCGGTGAGGCCGGATTGCGCGACCCCAACAAATAGTGGTTGTTGCCGTGACAATCCTTGCAGGAGGCCGCCTCGGACATGCCCTTGTGGACGGCCTTTCCATGATCGCTTCCGCGGTAAATGTCGGTCTCGACGCGGTGACATTGGGCGCACGAGACGGCCTTGGCGGTAAACTGATCTGGATGTGGCAGTTCGGTAATGTCGGTGTGGCAACTCACGCATAGGTGCTTGGCGTGAATGGAGTTGGTAAAGGCCGTGGGGTCGACGAACAACGAAACGGACTGTCCGGTCCCGTTGGTCTTGGCCAGGGTCTTGTCCGCATGGCAATCCAGGCATGCGCGATTGTCGAGCGCCCGCCCCGCCTGTGGCAGCAGCGCGGTCAGCATGGCGAACAGGAGTATCGGAGCCTTCACGGGAAGCGTCATGTGGAATCGCCCTTTCGCCCGGGTGCCTCCGGGTACGCAGTATCGTGTTACAAACGGATGAGTCGCTGGCCGTAGCGCCCGCGCCCCGCGGTGCGGGCGTGCTACGAACGGTGCCCCCCCCGTGCGTACGCCATCAGTGGGATGCAGCGGCCTACGTCTCTCCGGCTAGGGGAAATAGAGTATATGCGGAATCGCTGCGCACAACCAGTGTGACAAAACGTAACCACTCAGGTATCAGGGTTCAGGGTTCGGGGTTCAGGGAAAACCTGGCGATTCGCCCTTCT
>CAYSHQ010000431.1:0-2353 GCA_964430835.1 uncultured Lentisphaerales bacterium | reverse complement strand
GCCGAGGGCGTGAACGTGACGCTCGGGCTGCCGATCGTGCGCACTTCGCCGGACCATGGCACGGCCTTTGATATCGCCTGGCAGGGGCGCGCCGATCCCGCCAGTTTCGCCGCCGCCGTCCGCTGTGCCGCGCTACTGGCGGAGCGGTCCACGCCCCCCAGCGCGGGTGCGATTTAAGCCCGCCGCTGCGGCATAGTGGCCTCGATTGCCTGCCGTGCCACGGCATGCTAGACTATTTTCATGAGTGGCTTGGCGACAATTTTGCGGGAGATCGAAAGCACCTCCAATCTACTGGAGAGGGCCCTCAAGCTGGCTGGTCTTGTAACGCGTATTTTTGCCGAGGCGGGTTGGCCGTTGGTGGTCGTGGGCGGGTCGGCGGTAGAGTTCTACACGGAGGGCGCCTACATGTCCGGCGATATTGATCTCTGTCGGCGGACGCTCGCGCCGATTCCCTTGCGGCAGGCGCAGGATCTCATGGCGCAGCTCGGCGCAACCGGTGGCCCGCGCAGCTGGAAGGTGGCTGGGCTTTACGTGGATCTGCTGGGGCTGCTCGAAAATGAGGCGCTAACCCCGCTGCGAACGGTGCAGACGCCGTATGGTCCTGTGAGTCTGATGCCCGCGGAATTGGCGCTGGTGGAACGCACCCTGATGGCCTGTTATCCGCAACCGGATCCTGCTGCGCGCGAGGTGGCCCGGAAGTTCATGGCGGTTTGCCTGGACGGCACGACGCCGGTGGATTGGCACGAAGTCGCCCGCTTGGCGGCGCTATCCTCGTTTAACATTGTACGGGAATTAGAGGAGCTCAAGCGGGAGGTCACCAGTGAAAACGCCTCTTAAGACGTCCTGGACCTGGGAGGAATGGCAGGCCAGTCGGGCGGCGCGCAAGGCCGTGTCCGCACGCTTGGGGCCGCCTGTGACCCGTCGCAAGGAGAGTTCTTCGGACCGCCGTCTGCGCCGTGCGTTCCAAGGCGACCGGGGGCCGGCGGCGGGCACCTGAGTAGTTACGCTGAGGGTATGGACATGGGCAGGATCGTCGCAGACAATTATGGTTGGCCACAAAAGGCACATAAACCACAAAAAACCGGCTCTTTTGTGTCTTTTGTGCTTTTTGTGGCCTTCTTGGAGGGCCGGGTTCCACCCCGGCCGATCCGGATCGAGTCTCTTCGATGGCACTAGCGGCCGCCTGCGGCCGTATAGCCGAAAATGGCGCAAAACTCCCGCGCCACGACCGCCTTCACAGCCGCCAGATCCTGTGCGCGGCCAGTCACACGCGCCAGGGAGGTCACACCGGCATCGCGCAGGCCGCAGGCCACGATCCCCTGGTAGTCTTCCAGACGCGTGTTCACATTCAACGCAAAGCCGTGCATCGTAACTTGGCGCGAGATCCGAATGCCCAGCGCGGCAATCTTGTCGTTGCCGATCCAGACGCCATGGTTGCGTGCATCGCGCTGCCCCACCACCCCCCAAGCGGCTAGGGTACGGATCAGCACCTCCTCCAGCGCCTCGATATAGTCGAGCAACTTCAGGCCGGCCTCGCCCAGGTGGATAATCGGGTAGCCGACCAACTGGCCGGGGCCATGGTAGGTGACGTCCCCGCCGCGCGTGGATGTCTGGCGCACAATGCCATGCTGCGCCAACTCCGCCGCGCTCCAGTGAATGTGGTGGTCCCGGCCGGAACGCCCGACGGTATACACCGGCCGGTGTTCCAGCAGCAGCAGGGTGTCCGGCACACGCCCGGCGATGCGGCTGGCCAGCAACTCCTCCTGTAGCGCCACGACGGCCGCATAGTCAGCCGCGCCCCCCAGATCGCGTATGTCGAGATGGCGCATGGGAAAAATAGAAGACCGCGCCCCGGCAGAAGCTGCCGGATGCGCGGTACCTACCGGCATCAACCGATCGCTGCTTAGGCCATCGCGTTCAGCCGCACCTGAATGCGCGACTTCTTGCGGCTGGCATTATTGAACTTCACAATGCCCTTCTTGACCGACTTATCCAGATCCGAGGCATAAGCCTCAAAGAGCTTGGCCGCTTCGGCCTTGTTGCCGGACTCAATCGCCGCCAGCAACGTCTTCCGGGCGGTGAAAACCGTACTTTTCGCCGCACGATTCCGCGTATTGCGCTTGGCAGACTGACGGACGCGCTTGCGTGCACTTTCGATATTGGGCATGAAACAAAACTCCTTGATTCCTCTTCCTGCGAACAGAAGGGCAATATGATAGCAACTTGGCGCACAGGGTCAACAGCAATTTGGGGCGCCCGCCGCATGAGGGTGTGATTCTGGTTCATGGGAAAGCGAAAGCATCCGTTTCCACCACGAAGCCCACGCGCGGCTGCGCCACGAATGATCGAGGGG
>CAYSHQ010000430.1:0-2359 GCA_964430835.1 uncultured Lentisphaerales bacterium | reverse complement strand
CTCGGGGAAGGTCTTCATGGACCAGGGCGATATCGCCCAGCTCGACCCCTACGAGCTGGCCTGGCTGCGCTGCCGCAAGGTCGGCTACATCTTCCAGTCCTTCAACCTGATCCAGGTGATGTCGTGCCTCGAGAACGTCACGCTCCCCATGTCGTTCGCCGGGATGGACGACGAGGAGGCGCGCGAGAAGGCCCTCGGCATTCTGGATCGGGTCGGCCTCAAGGATCGCGCCCTCCACAAGCCGGCGGAGATGTCCGGCGGCCAGCAGCAGCGCGTCGCCATCGCCCGCGCCCTGGCGAACAGCCCGGACATTCTGCTGGCCGATGAGCCGACCGCCAATCTCGACCTCCGGACCGGCGAGGAGATCATCACCCTCTTCTCGCAGTTGCGCCAGGAGCTGGGGGTCACGATCATCACCGCCACGCACGACCTGAAGATGCTGAAGGCCTCCGACCGGATCGTCTGGATCGAGGACGGCCTGATCACCCGCGTCACCACCGCCGACTCGCTGGAGATCAACGTCCAGGAGGTCCACTAGGATGGGATGGTTCCGCCAGAAAGCGCCACCCGCCCGCCCGATGATCGGGGACCCGTTTGCGGTCATTCCGGTCCGGCCGGAGGATGTCACGCTGCGCCGGGACGGTCGCGGGCTGATCCACCTGCGGCGCTTCCCGCCCCTGGGCCGGCTGCAGCAGCGGGTCGCGCAGTGGCTGCGCTACGACTACAGCCGGAAGATCGAGCTGGATGAGCACGGCACCCGCTACTATGACCTCGTGGACGGCACGCATACCTTGCGGACCATCGCGGACCAGATGACCGCCGCCTCCGGCCGCGACCGGAAGACCGTGGAAGAGGGCGTCATTGTCTTCACCAAGAAACTGATGACCCTGAACATGCTGGCGTTGAAGGTGCCGGAAACGGCCCAGTGGAAGCCCCTATGAACAAGACCTCCGTCATTGCGCGTGCCAAGGATGTCACCCGCCGCTACAAGCTCGGCGAGGAGATCGTCTGGGCCCTCAACGGGATCTCCATGGACATCTACGAGGGGGAGTACCTCTCGATCATGGGGCCGTCCGGCTCCGGCAAGTCCACCTTCTTCAACATGATCGGCGCGCTCGACATCCCCACTACCGGCACCATCGAGTTCATGGGGGCCGACCTCTTTGCGCTCCCGGAGGAGAAGCAGGCCTGGATCCGCTGCAACAAGATCGGCTACATCTTCCAGACCTACAACCTGGTCATGGTCATGACCGCCCTCGAGAACGTGGCGCTCCCCATGATCCTCCAGGGCGCCACCGAGGAGCGGGCCCATGCCCGCGCCGCCGAGGTCCTCGAAATGGTCGGCCTCGGCCACCGCATGACGCACCTCCCCGGCCAGCTCTCCGGCGGTCAGCGCCAGCGCGTGGCCATCGCCCGCGCCCTCGTCAACGCCCCCTCCGTGATCCTGGCCGACGAGCCGACCGGCAACCTCGACACCAAGATCGGCGCGGAGATCATCGAGCTGCTCAAGCGCCTCCAGACCGAGCACAAGGTGACCGTCATCACGGCCACGCACGACGCCAAGATGCTCGCGATTTCCGACCGCATCGCCTGGATCCGCGACGGCAAGCTCGAACGCCTCGAGGAGCGCGCCAACGTGAAGATCAACATGGGCAGCATGCACTAATCGGCGGCCACCCGTATTTTAACCCACACCTGCCAGACGCAGCGGAGATGATATGAAAGAGCTCGAAGAAGGTACCAGCCTCACCTTGGATTTCGCCAAGATTGCCAAGATTGCCGAGAAGTGCCAGGACAGCATCCCCGTGGCGGTCCAGCACGCCGACACGCACGAAGTCATCCTGGTGGCCTACACCAACGAACTGGCCATGCGCAAGGCCTTTGCCGAGCGCACGCTGATCCTCTGGAGCACTTCGCGCAACGAGCTTTGGGAGAAGGGGAAGACCTCCGGCGAGACGTTCGACCTGCTCGAGGCGCGTGTCAACTGCGAGCAGAACTCGTTGCTCTACATGGTGCGCCCCCGCCGCGGCGGTATTTGCCATACCAAGAACCGCCAGGGCGAGCCGCGTCACTGCTACTATCGCCGTGTCAATCTCGACACCCTGGCGCTCGAAAATCTCGATCCTTGAGCAAATGGCGTGGCGCATTGCCAGGCAACGGTTGCGTGTTCAGGTGTCAGTGTTCAGTGGCTGGCGCCTGACGAGACGCACCTGGCACCGCGGTATAGGGGCGGAACCGCGAATGGACGCGAACTAGATCCGTGACGTGAACTTCCCTTTGGCCCACAATGCACGCGTGGGCAATTTGTTATAACGTGGGACCGCGAAGCCTTTTGGAACGGGCCGTGCTGATCTGTTGC
>CAYSHQ010000429.1:0-2366 GCA_964430835.1 uncultured Lentisphaerales bacterium | reverse complement strand
CCACGCGGCAGGTCGAACTGCACATTCTCAAAGAGCAGGCGCTCGCCAAACCCCATCGCCAGATTGCTGGCCCGCACCACCAAGTCACCCAGCCGCGGGCCCGGGGCGATCTGAATCCGCAATTCGTCCTCGCGCGTCTCCACCTGCTGACCGAGCAGTTCCTCGTACTTGGTGAGGCGCGCCTTGCTCTTCACACGGCGGCCAGACGGGTTGGTACGCACCCACTGTAGTTCCTGATCGAGCAGCTTGCGCCGCGACTCCGCCTGCTTGGCATCGCGCGCCATAAGCTGTTGCTTCTGCTCGAGCCAGCTCTCGTAATTCCCCTTGTACGGATAGGCGCGGCCGCCGTCGAGCTCCAGGATCCATTCCGTAACATTGCTCAGAAAATAGCGGTCATGGGTGACCACCACCAGCGTCCCCTTGAACTTCTTCAGGTAGGTTTCGATCCACGCCACCGACTCGGCATCCAGGTGGTTAGTCGGCTCGTCGAGCAGCAGCACATCGGGGTTGGAGATGAGCAAGCGACAGAGCGCCACGCGGCGTTTCTCGCCGCCGGAAAGGTTCGCTACCGGCGCGTCGGGCGGCGGCAGGCGCAGCGCGTCCATGGCCAGCTCCACCAGATGATCAAGATTCCAGAGGTCGTTGTTGTCAATCGTGTCCTGCAGGCGCCCAAGCTCATCGTTAAGCTTGGTCTGCTCCTCATCCGACAGGTCCGTTCCTAGCAGATCACAGACTTCATCATAGCGGGCCAGCAGCTTGCGCGAGGCGGCGACCCCCTCATCCACGCACTGCATCACGGTCTTCTCCGGATCCAGGCGCGGCTCCTGCGGCGAATAGCCAATGCGCACATTCTTGGCAATCTGACAGGTCCCGATGTAATCCTTGTCTTCACCGGCCATAATGCGCAGCAGGGAGGACTTACCCGAGCCATTCGCGCCAATGACGCCGATATGCGCGCCGAAGAAGAACGCCAGGTTCACATCATCGAGCACAATCTTCTTCTCGTGCTGACGGGTCAGGTGCTGCAGGTTAAAAACGTATTCGCCGGCCATGGGGTCAGATCCTTTGGAAGGTGGTAGGTGGCAGGTGTAAGGTGTCAGGTGTTAGGTGTTAGGTGTTAGGTGGCAGGTGGACATTTGCGGTTCCACCAGCCACGTCTCGCCCCTTCGTGCGCTTCGCGAACGGGCATCACACCCAGAGCGCTTACTGATACGCTGACGTGGCGCGGATCGCCGCGATCTCGCCGAAATAGATGCGGTGATAATCCTGGGCCGGGTAATTGGCCGCAATGCCCGCGTTCACAAACCCGGCGGGGTTCATATCCTGCCAATAGATCTTGCGGCACTCGATGGCCAAGTCCGCTTCCGCAAAGACCGGTGCCTCCACGACCGCCGCCGCCACCGGCGTCAAGCCGGATTCGGCGATCTTGTTTCCATCGCGTCCGGACTTCGTGCCCAGCATTTGCAGGGCGCTGCGATGCGCCGGCCGAAAGGCACAGAGCGTAAAGGTGTCGAACTCATCCATGAACGTGCGAGTATGGCGCTGCGGACGCACCACCACCTGCACGAACGGCTTGTTCCACATCGTGCCGATGCTCCCCCAGGCAATGGTCATGGTGTTAAACTGACCCGCGGCGAAATCGCCCGCCGTCAGCAACATCCACTGATTAGCGAAGAGATCATGGATCTTGACCAACAGCGCCGCAGGCTCCACGGGCTGGCGCACCGGCAGTTGGTCATTGGCTTTCCTGGCTGTCATACTCGTGCTCCTGCCCCTGCGGGCCGCGCGGCTGCTTAGAACGGCATGGGATCGTCATCCGACACAGGCGGCGGCGCCTCGTCCATGGTCACGGACGAGCCATCCGCGCCCATCTTCTCCACGCCGACGGCTTCCAGATTCACAAAGAAGCGCTCCTTGTACTCGCGCCCCCGCAGGCGGAAGGAGACGCGCACGCGGTCGTTGACCGCCACGCGGTCCAGCAGACCGCACTGCTGCTTGATGCACTCAAAGAGGATCGTCTGGGGGTAGTCTTCCTCGGTCGTCACGACAAACTCGCGTTTGACAAAGCCGCTGGGGAACGTGCGCGGCTCCATAATCGCCTTAACGGCCCCGCAAATCTCGTAATTCGCCATGGTCTTCTTCTCCGCCACCTGCCAGCCGCGCCGTGTCAGCGGGCTCTTCAGACAGGCCAAGAAGATAGCATGTTCGCCGCCGGAAAGTCAAAACCGGCCGCTCGCTACACAGCAATTCAAATTAGAGGCTCTTGCAAAACCATGGGGAAAGCCGCGTGTCAGGGTTCATGCCGGAACCTTCACCTGAACCCCGAACCCTGAACCCTCCGCTTGCAAAACCGGAGGTTTTGCAAG
>CAYSHQ010000428.1:0-2369 GCA_964430835.1 uncultured Lentisphaerales bacterium | reverse complement strand
CGTGCCTTGGGCCGCCGCGCGCCCGGCCCCTCGCCATCCACCCGTACCCAGTCGAGACGCTTCTCCCGGTGGTAGGCACAAAAAGTACCAGCCAGCACATGCGCACGCATTTCACGCATAATGCGGTGATAAAAATGCAGATTGTGCACCCCGATCAGATGCCACCCCAGCGCTTCCTCGGCCTTGATCAGGTGATGCAGATACGCCCGCGCATAGCGGCGGCAGGTGGGGCACGCACACGTCTCATCCAGCGGTTGGTCCTGCAAGCGATACCACCCGCGCCGCATGTGCAGGCGCCCTTCGGACGTATACGCCGTGCCGCGCTGCGCCAGCGAAGTGGGGATGATGCAGTCGAACATGTCCACGCCGCGATGCACGGCCTCGAGCACATCCACCGGCGTGCCCACGCCCATGAGATAGCGCGGTCGCTGACGCGGCAGCCCGGCCGTCGCGGCGGCGGTCAGATCCTCACGCTCGGCGCGCGTCTCCCCCACCGCCAACCCGCCCACGGCAAAGCCGTCGAACGGCAGACTCGTCAGGAAGGCCGCACTGGCTTCGCGCAGGTCCGGAAACGCCGCGCCTTGCACAATACCGAAAAGTGCCTGGGTGGAATCGCCACGCGCCGCCAGGCTGCGCTGCGCCCAGCGATGCGTGCGCGCCATGGCCGCCTCGGCCTCCGCACGGGGGGCCGTCGACGGAATGCACTGATCCAGCGGCATCATGATGTCGCTGGCAATCGCTTTCTGCATAGCAATGCTGGTCTCCGGCGAAAGGAGCAGCCAGCGCCCATCAATGTAGCTCTGAAACCGCGCCCCCTCTTCCGAGATCTGACAGGCTTCGGGCATGGAAAAGAGTTGATAGCCGCCAGAATCCGTGAGCACCGGCTGGTCCCACTGCATGAACCGGTGAATACCGCCAAATTTTTCGAAGACCTCGGCACCCGGACGGAGCATCAGGTGATAGGTATTGGCCAGCAACACGGAGGCACCGGCCTCACGCAGCGACTCCACGGTCTGGCACTTGACCGTGGCCTGGGTCCCGACCGGCATAAAGACCGGCGTCTGGACCCGTCCATGCTGCGTCTCGAACTCACCCGCACGCGCCCCGGATCCGGTCGCCTCGGCCGCCAACGTAAAGGGAAGGAGGGACATGGCTTATTCGATCCTGCCCCAACGGCGTGAGGCAAAGGGCCAATAGACCATGGCCGCCGGACCCAGCAGGTTGCGACTGGGCACGCTGCCCCAATACCGGCCGTCCAAACTGTTGCGGGTATTGTCCCCCATGGCAAAATACGCATCCGCAGCCAGCTGGATGCTATCCGCCGGCGTGCTTAACGCATGCACATAGCGGCCATCCACCGCTCCGACCACCTGGTAGCCGGCATACGGCGGCGCCCACGGGGCGAGCTTCTCCTGCCGCACCACGCGTGCCATCGTCGGCGGCGGATCCGCCAGCGGCGCCCCGTTGATCCAGACTTCCGGCGGATGAATGGCCAGCGTTTCGCCGGGCATGCCACACATACGCTTGATGTAATGGGTCCCCTGTTGCAACCCCTGGATCCCCTGGGTGGAGAAGACCATCACTTCGCCACGCTGCGGAGCACGGAAATGCCAAGCCCAGCGGTTAACAAAGACGAAATCGCCCGTGGTCACGACCCCGGCCCAAAGCAGCTTTCCGGCAGGATGCTCCACCCCGCAACCGCTGAGGAGCGGAAACCAGGGGATCGTCGGCGCGCCGGCGGCGGCTGCTTCCGCCCAGCCCGCCACCACCGGGTGCAACAGACCGCAAACCCGCTGTTCCACGTCCGCCTCCACCACACGCCGTTGCTGTTTCTCCTCACACACGCGATACGCGACCAGCACCGCGTTCCACCAAGCGGCCTCCCGCGCACCTTCCGTCCGCTGGGCCCAATAGACCAGCGCCGTCACAACCGGTTCAATCTTCTGCCAGGCCATGGCCCGGGTCTCGTCGGTGGCTTGCGGCGCAGCGGCCGCCTGCACCAGATACGCCAACTTGCGCAGCGACTCCGCCACCTGCTGCTGCTGCGCCGCATCCGGCCGCCAATCACGCTGGAATATCCCTGTTTGGCGGGCGCAGACATCATTCGGCAGGAAAAAGAGATCATACCCCCGATCAAACAACGACACCCCCACATAGCCCGCCGCGGCAGAGAGCAGACGCACCAACGGTGCCTCGCGACGGGAGACCGACTCCGGCGGCAACGCGCCCGGCCAACGACCACTCACCAACGTCGTGTACCCCGGCACCCGGTCATCCTTCCAGAGCACCGCCACCTTGCCAGGGCGCCGCGTTTGGACCCGGGTGAACCACTCGCCCGCCCACAGCCAATTGGCTAGCTTGATCCCCGG
>CAYSHQ010000427.1:0-2369 GCA_964430835.1 uncultured Lentisphaerales bacterium | reverse complement strand
CCCTGCGGTGGTAAAGCCCTGCCACCAATGGGGCTGCTCCACCGGCCAGATCTTCAGCGAAGTGTCGCCGGATATGCACGAGGAGTTCTGCCTGCGCTACGAGATCGAATGGCTGCGGAATTTCGGTCTCAACTACTACGGCTGCTGCGAACCGCTGCACCGCAAGCTGGGGATCCTGAAAAACGTGCCGAACCTACGCGCCGTCTCCATGAGCCCGTGGATTAACGTGGCAGAGGCGGTGGCGGCCGTGCAGGGCGATTATGTCTTCAGCTACAAGGCCAACCCGGCCATGCTGGCCGCAGAGCGCTGGAACCACGCCGAGGTGGAAGCCGCGCTGCGTGACGTGCTGACCAAGACCCGCAGCTGCCATGTGGAACTGATCCTGAAGGACATCACCACCGTGCGCCGCGACCCCCGCCGCCTCTGGGAGTGGTCGCAGATCGCCACCCGCCTCGCGCAGGAGTTCGCGCGCTAGGACGCGCCTCCACAGGGTGGACGTTGGGTGTTGATTGTTGAAGATACGCGTGTCCGGCTCGGCGGGAGCTTCGCCCTCCCGGTGCGGTGATCGTGCACAGGGGCGTTGTTTGTTGTGTCCTGCGTATCGCTGTGCGCGCCTTGCTAATCCAATGCGTTCTGTTGTGCGCACTTGTGGGCAAAAGCGCGTTCCGCGTAGCTGGTGGCGGCGGGACCCATGGTGTTCGCTATGGTAGCTTCGCGCGTGCGCTGTGGCCGCGCGATTGGCCGTTTTTTGGCGCCGCCAGGCCCGTTGGGCGCGCGGGCGGGCCGCGTAGGCTGACGGTCTGTCGGATGGTTGGCACTGTTTGTGCTTATTAGGTGCCGACGATTTTTAGTCAGAAGGGAGCATGGGTTGCATGGTGACGATGCGTCAAGGGTTGCTGGTGCTATGCCTCGGGCTGGTCTGCCATGTTCCGCTGGCCACGGCCGCAGACACCGAGGAGGCCCAGTATAACGTGGTGGTCTCGCTCTATAACGCCGGCCAGTGGGAGGCGGCGCTAAAGAAGATCAGCGAACGCGAAGCGCTCACCACGCTGGGCGACGGGCTGCGCCTGCGCTACCAGTACGCCCGCGCCCTGGCGCTGGAAAAGGGGGGCAAGGTGGCGGAGGCGCGGGCCGTGTATGAGGCGCTGGCCGCCGGGAATTCCTCGTCACTGGAAGTTCGCAAAGCACAGGCGTCCTTGCTCTATATGGATTATGCCGCCAAGCAGTTTGACGGCGTCGTGACGCGCTACGAGAAGCTGAACAAAAAGGAACTGGAAGCCGCGGAGAAGCGCAATCTGGCCTTGATGTATGCGGAGGCGCTCTTCGGCTTGCATACCAATGCGCCCGCCGCGGTGCGGGCCTATCAGGAGGCGCTGGCGCTGGGCGCAGAGCGGCAAGCGGTGGCGGTCAAGTTGTTTGACCTCTACTATCAGACCGGGAACTCGGCGGCGCTGCTGGAGCTCTCTGCCACGGGTGTCAAAGGTGTCAGCGCGGAGATGGTGGCGCTGGTGCGGGCAGAGTCGTTCCTGGCGGTCAAGAAGGCGGCGGAGGCGGAGAAAGAGGCGCGCAAGGTGTCGGCGGATAGTGAGGTCTACCCGCGCGCCAGTTTCGTGCTGGCACAGGCGTTGATCCGGCAGAACCGCATGGCGGACGCCGTGGCGCCGTTGGAGCTGGCCGTCAAAGCGCTGCGTGACCCACCGGTGCCACCGGCCGGTCGTCTGGCGCTGGCGGAATGTCTGCTGGCCAGCGGGCGCACGAATGATGCGGAGAAAGTGCTGGAACGTCTGGTGGATCAGACGCGTGCCCTGCCAGAGGCGGAGCGGCAGAAGCTCATGGGCGAGGTGGCCTTGCTGCAGATCCGGCTGGCCAGCGAAAACCCGGATCCGCGGCGTCTGGTGAAAGTGATTGCAAATACGAGGGAATATCTCCCCCGTGAAAAGATACCGGAAGTGCTCTATCTCAAGCTCTTCGCGCTCTCCCAGGCTGGCGAGGAGCGCCTGCTGCTCGCGTCCATGGCTGAGGATCTGGCCGTGTTGCAGGGCTCACGGCGCGAAGGCGCGGCGGTCTTGCTCTATGTGGCGGCGCTGACGAAGGACAGCCGGCTGGCCGATGCGGGGAAAGCGCTGGAGGAGTTCTTAAATCGGCAGCCCAAGGCGCCGGAGGCGCTCCGGGCGCGTCTCGAACTGGCCAATACGTACCTGAAGCTGGAGGACTTTGCCAAGGCGCGCTTGGCCTTCCAGGGCGTGGCCGCGTCAACGGAGGTCGCCAAGCTGCTGGGGGCCGAGGCCTATCGCGAGTTCCTGTATAATCAAGCCGTGGTGGCTGTGCGGCAGAAGGAGTTTGCCGAGGCCATTGCGCCGCTGCAAGCG
>CAYSHQ010000426.1:854-2378 GCA_964430835.1 uncultured Lentisphaerales bacterium | reverse complement strand
CACGCCTGCCACGACACCCCAGGCCATGCTTCCGCTCCGCGCCGCCGCCACGGGTGACGCCAGCGGCGCCGGGCCGGTTCCGACCGCGCCTGGCGCTCCGCCGCCGGCGTCGACATCGGGATCGCGCAGCCACCCGGACAGAAAGAAAAGCACGGCAAAGCTGCCCATGAACAAGACCAGGCCGAGCGTCTCGTGCCACACGCCCGTGCCCAGTTCCGGATGGCCGGCATTCACCAGCAGGGCCGTCACCAGCATGCGCACCAGGTTCCCGCCCATGGCGAGAAACGGCACCAGCGCGACCAGCACCAGGGCCCGCCAGCGGGAACAGCGCAGCAGCGCCATGGCTCCCGCCGCCGCCAGCAGAACCCACGACGAGCGGATGCCGCTGCACGCTTCGTTGACCCCCACGGCGCCCGTGGCAAGTTGCAGAACGTTGCCTTCCTGGTACACGGGCACGCCGCACAGGCGCAGCAACTGCGCGGTGCCGTCGGCCACCAGCCGCTGCAACGGCAGTGTCAGGCCGGCCGTGACGGAATCTGGGAGCGGCAGCGCGAAACACAGGAAGACCAGAGGCAGCCACAGCACCGGCAGCGCCTGCGTTCCGAGCAGCGTCACGCTCAGGCCAGCGAGGCAGAGCAGCAGCCCGGCCCCGGTCAGGAATACCGACCCCGTCCCCCCGGGCATCAGTGCAGTCTCGTACCAGTGCCCCAGCCACGCCAGCACCGCGCCCACCAGGAGCAGCAGCAGCCCCGGCCAGCGCGTCCGCGCCGCGGCGCCGGTGGCGGCCAGCCGCTCTCGCGCCTGCCACACGGCGTACAGTGAGACGAGTGGCACCAGAAAGCCGTGCGAGTAGTTGCCGTCACTCAAGTAGACGCGCGCAAGGCTGCCGAGCGTGGGCCAGGCAAAGAGCAAGTAAAGTGCGACGAGCAAGAAGGGACCAACCCACTCACCCCAGAGGGCACGCGGTTCCGGCGGCGGTGCGAGAGCATCCATTTGCGGACTGACTCTGGCCATCGGATCTCCTGTTGGCGCGGCGTGTAAGGAGACGCAATACACACGTTGCCGTCTCCCGTCAGCATGATGGCCAAACGGAGGTTTACTGTAGCCCGTCACGGACGCTGCGTCCACCGTACCGTCGAGTTTCCGGCGACCCCTCGGCCGGCCTACGCGCAGCAGGTGCGTTTGCCCGGTAAGCCGGCAGCACCTGACCACCCCGTAGGATGGAACCTTGGTTACATCGCCTACGGGATCGGCCTGCGTCGTTCCTTCCCGGCAGTCGCGTCAGTTGGTGTAGTCAAAACCTCGAAGAAACCATTCGACCACGCCACGGCATATCCGTTTCTTCTCTCAAACTCGCCGAAGACGCGTCGAGGTTCATCTTGATGCCACCATGTTTCGAGTGCTTGAGAGCCAGTGGGCCAACACTCTCCGTAGGTGGTTCGCGATGCACGAACAATGCACGGCAGTCGTGCGCCAGACAGTTCCTTCTTCCGAAGCAGGACTGCAATCCCTTCGGCGTCGTCA
>CAYSHQ010000426.1:280-844 GCA_964430835.1 uncultured Lentisphaerales bacterium | reverse complement strand
CCATGAGACCCCAATCCACGAATGAGTCTGTGTCAGGAAATATGTAAGTGGCATCCCATTGTAGGCAAGCACTTCATCGCCGGGTCTTGTGAAATGCGACATAGCCGCGAGTAATTCCGTGACTGCCTTTGCTCGCGCCGCGGTCGTGTATGTCCCTCTCAGTAGTGGATGCGCTACCGAGTGCGTCATGGAGAGACGGTTCTGGCTATCTCTGAATGTCTGTCGCCAGGCCGAAGCAAGCGATTGAAGCAGCAGAGCCAACACAAAGGTCATGGCAAGAACCCGGAATCCTCGGGGCCCCATCGTGAACAGACCGTCTGCCTCAAATCCATCGCCACGAGCGTTGAACTGAACCTGGAGAGCGCGGCCAGCGCTCTGCCACAGCCAGGCCAATGTGAGCGGCAGAGCTAACCACATGCCAAAGATCGCATTGGCCATACCGAGATTGGAGCCAAGCGGCGCCAGGAACAACACCATCGCTGCGATGAAAGCCAACAAAGCAAGAGGCTTGTCTCTTCTCAAATTCAGCACGAGACAAATGTTTTCCTGCGACAATCTTGTCGA
>CAYSHQ010000426.1:0-270 GCA_964430835.1 uncultured Lentisphaerales bacterium | reverse complement strand
TCTCAAATTCAGCACGACAATCATCAACAGCACCGCATAGCAGATCCCCGTGATGCACCATAGCCAATGGTGGCGGAAGTAGATGATGAAAAACAGCGGCAAGACACTCGCAGCAAGGGCGCACGTCGCCCAGAGCCGTTTCTGCTTGCTCACCCAGTTGGCGATCCACCCCCAGACCGTCAAGACGGACAGGGCTTCCACAAAGGCCTGGACATGGTCGTAGATGAAGCCCTTCAGCAGTCCCGACCCGGGATGGTGGGAACTACCGTC
>CAYSHQ010000425.1:0-2396 GCA_964430835.1 uncultured Lentisphaerales bacterium | reverse complement strand
CAATGGTGCCGCGCCAGGAGACCGGTAGCGTCAGGAAGAGCGTGTCGAGTCGGGCATCATCAAACCCTTCGCCGAGAAAGCGGCCGGTGGCCAACAGCACATGTGCTTCGTCCGCCGGGATGGCAGCCATCTGGGCGAGCGCGGCCTGGTGGGCCTTGCGGCTCAGTCCGCCATGGAGCACGGTGACGTGCCGGACCGCGGGCGCCAGTTGCGCGGCTAGTCGGGCGAGGTGTTCGGTGCGTTCAGTCAGCACCACTGGGGCGCGCCCTTGCCGGATGACCTCCAGCACGTCGTCGCAAATCAGTTGGTTGCGGCGTTCGTCGGCGAGGAGTTCCTCATAAAGCGCCTGAAACTGTTGGCGAGCGTCTGTCTCCGCGGGGGGCGCCGGCAGGAACGAAGTGGGGCGTACCAGCACATGGTGGGTAAAGGGACGCTGCGCGGCTTGCTGCTTGGCGTCCACGCGGTAGCGCACCGGGCCGCACTGCATGCTGATGATCGGGTGATGGCCGTCCTTGCGTATCAGGGTGGCGGAGAGGCCTGTGACGTAGCGCGCCTTGGCGCGCCGGACTAACTGTTCATAGCTGGGGGCGGAGAGGTGATGGCATTCGTCCACGATGATATGCCCGTAGGTTCCCACGCAATCATGCACCACGCCGTGGCGCACCAGGCTCTGCATCAGGGCCACATCGAGGTGGCCGGTGGGCTTCTTCTTGCCGCCGCCGATGCGGCCGATCGATTTGGCGGGCACGCCGAGGAAGGTCGCGAGCCGCTCGATCCATTGCGCCATTAATTGCGTGGTGCTGACCAGGACCAGCGTGTTGACGCCGCGTTGCGCAATGAGCCAGGCGGCAATGACGGTCTTGCCGAAGGCGGTGGTGGCGGCGAGGATGCCGAGATCGTGGGCCGCTAGCGCCCGGGCGGCGGGTTCCTGCTCAGGGCGGAGCGTGCCAGTGAATGTGACCGCCAGGGGGGTGCCGCTACAGCGCTCATCGCGCAGCGTGGGATGAATACCGAGCGTGGCGAGTGTATGGAGCAGCTCGTCGAGGCAGCCACGTGGCAGCCCGATGTGCTGCGGGTGGTCCTCCGTGCAGGCGATCACACGTGGCAGGCCGCGGGTGGGGCGGCGCATGGCCTGCGCCTTATAGAACTCCGGGTTCTGAAAGGCTGCCAGCCGGATCAGGCGATTGCGGAGCGCTGGCGGCAGGGCCTCCTTGGCCAGGTAGATCTCGTTGCCCAGGACCAGCTCCAGCGTCTTGGGGAGGGGTCCCGGCAGGGGTGGCTCGTGCTGCCGGCGTGAAGGCGGGGTGCGCCACGGCGCACGGTCGTCCTCTTCGGTCAGGACGCAGGGCACGCCGATCACCCGGTCGCGGCTCTCGGCCGTGCGCACCAGGCGCTCGACTTCGGCTCGGCTGATCTTGCGGATGCTTGCCAGGCAGGCCCACTGGTCAGGATAGGGTTGCCCGGTGCCATCGAGGAAGACGCTGTGGCCGGCCTGGCGGGGGGCGTGTTGCAACGGTAAGGCAATGAGGTTGCCAAAGCCACCCTCCGGCAGGGTGTCCTGATTGGGGAAGAAGCGGTCATACGACCCCAGGCCGATGTCCGGGCGCCGTTCCATGGTCTCGGTCAGGATATACGCGCCGAGGTTGCGGGCCAGTCGGGCTGGCACGGCCTCTTCGAAGAAGAGCCAGAGATGGGCCCCATGGCCGGAACGGGAGCGCTCAATGGCAACGGGCAGCCCCAGTTGGTGGCAGGTGTCGGCCACGGCGGCGACGTCCTCTTGCCACTGCTCCTGATCGAAGTCCGCGGCCAGGAAGTAGCAGGTCTCGTCCAGCAGCATCGGGTAGACGCCCATGACGAACTCGCGGCCGGATTCATCGCGGCCGGTCAGGTGTTGCCGGATGGTCTCGTCGGTCACGGGGAGAAAGCGGCGGTGGGCGCATCGGCCGCAGGGAGTGGTGCGCTTATCGCACAGGTTGCGGACCCATTCATGGGCGCAGGCCGGACTGTAGCCGGACTTGCCGGTCTGGCGGCTTTCGAAACGGCGCGGGTAGACATCGGTGCGGCCGCGGAAGAGGGTGCGGAATAACGCGATCTTGGCTTCCGGGGTGGCGTTCTGGGTGAACGGTGGTTCCGGACCGGCCGGCACCGGCGGTGCATCGGCGTCCGTCACTATCGGCGGTGCTGGCTGCGAAATGTTCATGGGGTTTGCTCTTGGGGGTGCGGCCGGATGCGCCAGAAAAACTTGAGCCCCAGCACCAGTGTAGAGGGAGTCGGATCATGATGGGAAGAGGGGAATGGTGGTAGGTGGTAGTCAGGCCGGGGCGGGGCCGCCGGACCCGCCGCCGCAGGAGTGCTACGGGAAGAGCTTCCACCACGAAGCCAGCGCGCGGCTGCGC
>CAYSHQ010000424.1:0-2401 GCA_964430835.1 uncultured Lentisphaerales bacterium | reverse complement strand
TAACCGCGCCCATGTGCCGGACCCCATCGCCAGCACGGTCTTCTTCACGGATCGCGCGCTCTACCGCCCGGGGCAGACCATCCAGTACAAGGGGATCTGCCACCGGGTGGACACCGAGAAGAACTAGTACGCGGTGCTCCCCCGCCAGACGCTAACGGTCATCCTGCGCGATTACAACCGCAAGGAGGTCGCGCGGCAGACGCATCAGGCCAATGATTACGGTTCGTTCGCCGGTTCTTTCACTGCCCCTGGTGGTACGGTCAGCGGGGTAATGACGTTGCGGGTCGAGGATGGCCCGCATGGTTCAGCCCTTTTCCGTGTCGAAGAGTACAAGCGCCCGAAGTTCCAGGTCGAGCTCGCGCGTCCCAAGGAGGCGGCTAAGCTCGCTGCGGATGTGGTGGTGCCGGGGAAGGCCACGGCCTACACGGGCGCGGCCATCGGCGGGGCCAAGGTGAAGTGGCGGGTGGTGCGCACCGTGGTATTCCCGTACTGGTGTTGGTGGGGGCGGTGGTGGATGGCGCCCAGCCGCGGCGACAGCCAGAATATCGCCCATGGCACGGCCACGACAGGGAACGACGGCGCGTTTACCATCACCTTCACGGCCCTGCCGGATCGTGAGATCGACGAAAAGACCGAGCCGACCTTTACCTACACGGTCACGGCCGATGTGACCGATAGCACCGGCGAGACGCGCTCGGACAGCCAGAGCGTGCGCGCCGGCTACACGGCGCTCGCCGCCACGATCCGCGCGGAGGAGTGGCAGACGCAGGATAAGCCCGTGGCGTGGACCATCGGCACTGCCACGCTCGACGGCGAGCCGCAGGCGGCTAAGGGGACGCTCAAGGTCTATGCGCTGCAGCAGCCGGCAGCGGTGGCGCGGGCGTCCTGGTTTAGCGATCCGGCGGATCCGGCTGATCCGGCCGATCGGGCTGATCTGCGGCAACGTAGCGGCACCCCCAAACCTGACCCCGCTAACCCCGACTCCTGGGCACTGGCCGAGGTGGTCGCCGAGCAGGCGTTTACGACCGATGCCACCGGTAGCGTCAAGCTCGCGACGCCGCTCAAGGCGGGGATCTACCGCGTCATGCTCGAGAGCAAAGACCGCTTCGGCAAGGCTGTGACCGCGCGCCAGACCGTGCAGGTGGTGGATCTGAAAGGCACGCAATACCCCGTGCGCATCCCGCACCGCCTGGTGGCACCCACCTGGTCGGTGGCGCCGGGCGAAACCTTCCTGGCCCTTTGGGGGACCGGCTACGCGACGGGGCAGGCCTATGTGGAGGTTGAGCATCGCGGCAAGATCCTGCGCTCGTTCTGGACCGGTGCCGATAAGCGCCAGGAGCTGATCGAGCAGGCCGTCGGTGAAGAGCTGCGTGGCGGCTTTACGCTACGCCTCACGTATGTGCGCGAGAACCGCGCCTACCTGGAGAACCGCATCGTGGACGTGCCGTGGTCCAACAAGCAGTTCGACATTAAGTGGGAACACTTCACCTCCAAGCTCGAGCCTGGCAAGAAAGAGACCTGGACCGCAGTGGTCAGCGCGGGGAAGAGCGGAAGAGAGGATGATGGGAAGAGTGGAAGAAAGGAAGAACGGAAGGATGGAAGAGTGGAAGGCGGGAAGAATGGGGCATCTAACCATCCAACCATCCAACCATCCACCCCTCCTGCGTCGCACGCTTCCGCGCTCCACGCCGTAGCTGAGATGGTCGCGACGCTCTACGACGCCTCGCTGGACCAGTACTACCCGCACCACTGGATGCAAGCCTTCCGCGTTTTTCGCCAGGAACAAAGTTATGTTTCACCGCAGTTTGAGAATGGTCAGGCTGGGTTTCAGCATCTGCTGGGCGGTTGGCCGCAGAACTATCGACACGAGACGCTGGCCTATCGGCACTACCCGGCGGATATTTCGGCGAATATCTGGATGCGTGGAAATTATGCCAATAGGTGGGCTGGTCGAAAAGCGCGCCTGCTCAGGGCGAAAACTGACCGTAGCAGCCTTGGTGGCGGGGTAGAGGCGGAAGGTGCGCCGATGATGGTGTCAGCGGAGGCACCGGCGATGGAGGCGAAGGCGGCCTTCGATAAAGCGGAAACAGTCGCTTCGCCGCCTGCCCCTCCGCCGGTTGGCGCGGCCGCGGCGCCTGACCTGGACAAGGTTACGGCGCGCAAGAACCTCAACGAGACCGCCTTCTTCTTCCCGCAACTGCTGAGCGATAGCAATGGCGTGGTGCGCATGGCGTTCACCATGCCGGAGGCGCTGACGGAGTGGAAGTTCATGGGGTTTGCCCATGACCGCGCGCTGCGCGGCGGCTACCTGCAGGACAAGGCCGTCACCGCCAAGGAGCTTATGGTCGAGCCGAACCCGCCGCGCTTTGTGCGCGAGGGCGATACCATCGAGTTCACGGTA
>CAYSHQ010000423.1:0-2420 GCA_964430835.1 uncultured Lentisphaerales bacterium | reverse complement strand
CACCACGCGCAGCGCATGCTGCAGCATCGTTTCGCGGCGGGGCGTGGTGGTGAAGCTCTGCTCCTCCGTGTACCCCACCGCCTCGTCGAGCACGGCCCAGTCGCCGCTGGCCTCGACATAGTCGCAGAGCGCCTTTACGGGCCAGAAGGGGACGTCGCCATGCGCATGCATACTCTGGATAAAGCGGAACGGCTCGAACATGAACCACTGCGGCCAGCAGCCGCTCCGCTCGTACTGCTGCTCGAACACCTGCCGCAGCAGACGGCGCACCGGCGCAAACTGCCGCGTCGCCAGCAGCCACTCCACCGGACCCTGGCAGACATCGCGCACGCCCCAGGCCGCACCGCCATACTGCTCCAGCCCGCGCGGCGCGGTGAAGTGCATGGCGGCATTGTGCGCCATCCAGGGGAGCGCCTCCGCCACATGCGCCATGGCCGGATGCCGCAACTGCGGCAACCCCGTCAGCAACGCCGACGACGCGCAGGCACCGGGCGCTGCGGCCACGGCAGCACCGGGCGCTGCGGCCACGGCAGCACCGGCCGCCGCGCCGCTGTCCGCCGCGCTCGCATCCAAGTACCCTGTCAGCGTTACCGCAAACTCGCGCACCGCGCGGCTTTGCAGCACCGCATACGGTGCCTGCCGCGACTGGCCATCGGCAAAGAGCGCTTCGTCGCCGCCGCACATCGCCAGATCGGCCGGCGCCGCGGCCGCGATGGTGAAGCGCCAGGAGGGCCACTTGCCACCCAGCAGCGTCTGCGGGTCCGGCGCGCACACCACGCGCCCCGCCGCCGGCTCCACCGTCAGGGCAAACCCCTGATCCATCTCGCGATCACCCAGCACCAGCAGGTGCGTCACCAGGAATTCACACGGCGCGCCGGCCCGCACGCACAGCGACAACGTCACCTGCGGCGCCGCCGTATCCATGCGCGTCACAGCTTCGATCATCGTATCGCCCAGGCGGTACAGCCAGCGCACCTCCGTCAAGCCAATGGCAAAAGCCGACGGCATGCCCAGGCGCTGCCAGGTGGCGCCAACCATGCCCGGCGTGCCGTCCGTAGCGCCGTCCACCCGGCGCACGAACACGCGCTGCCCGCTGGAGACCATGACCTCGAGCGCATTACGCACCACGCTCAACCCGCGCGCCAGGTTGGTATTGCCCAGATAGACCTGCGCATTGAAGATGCCGGCCGCGTAGACCGTGCTCCCCAGGGCCTGTGACGACAGCCAGAGCTCATCGCCGCTGCGCAGCAGATGGCCATGCGGCCGTTCGACCAGCGCTTCCTTGGCCTGCGCCACCACGTGCCACGCAGTATCGTAAAAGAAGGAGAGCCGGCGGCCGTCGGCATCGCGCTCCACGTTACGGTGTGCGCCGGGGAACCAAACTGCCCAGTCGGCTTCCGCCAACGCGGCTGCGGCCACGGCCGGCGCATGAAAGACCGTGGCGGAGCGGGGCGCGGGGAGCACGGATGGCAGCGGCGCCCAGGCTTCCAAGGGGGACGCCGCCAGCCGCGCCGCCAACTCCGCCAGATCGGCGGCACTGGAAGCTGCGGCGTGATCCGCCTGATAATACGCGAAAAAGGTGGTCTCCCAGGTGCCACCGGCCGGGATCGTCATGACCGGCGTCTGCAACGCGGCATAGGCAAACTCATATTGGAGGCGCGTACTCGGGAGGCGCGCCAGGCCATAGGCGACCGGCTGGCCGGTCAGGCGGTGATCGCGGCCAAAGAACTGATAGCCATCGGTGGCAAACGCCGCGCTGCCGGTCAGACACCCCTGCGCCAGCCAAGGGTGGGCGTTCCCAGCTTGGGTCTGGTTCTGCCGGGCGAGGAGCACCGCCCCCCAGGCGTCATCCGCCACGGGGCAGTGATCAATGTATTGCGACGTAAAGGCCTCATTGCCGCGCACACCGGCCTCGTCGGCGAGCCCCAGGTCCTGCCCGTAGAGCAGGTCCACGGCGCGCGCCTGCGCCTGCTCGTTGCGCAGCGACACCTGCCACACCCAGAGCGGGAGTTCCGGGTGCAACGCCAGGCGCACGGTATGCGTCCAGCCATCGCTCTGCCCCACCCACCCCACCTGCCGCGGCGCCAGCGGAACAAATGGCACGGCGGGTCCCGTCAACTCCACCACCGCCCCCACCCCGGCCGTGCGGTCGCGCAGCACCAGCCGCCGCAGCCCGCGCTCTGCGGGCGTAGGGAGCACCTGATTGATCAGCGTGGTGCCATGGCGGATGGCAAAGAGCTCACCGCCGGGGAGCAGTTGCAGGCAGAGGCCGGACGGATTGGTCAACTCGATCAAGCCGTAGGCGGCCGAGGATGGGATCTGGCGTTGCGCTGTATTCATCCAGAATTCTCATGATGGCACTCGGCGGGTCCGGCGGCCCCGTCCTACCTGCCACAATTCGTTAATTTTACACTGTTATT
>CAYSHQ010000422.1:1980-2423 GCA_964430835.1 uncultured Lentisphaerales bacterium | reverse complement strand
ATCCGGTCCAACCGACGCAGACGTACTGGGTGCTGCCGCGCGTATCGGTAGCCACACTGGCCGTATTCGTTTCGTAAGCAACGATATTGATGCCGCGTCCGGGATTCGGCGCGCCGTAGAGCGAATTCACAATCAACCACCCCTGCGTATCGCTGAAATGCGCGACCAGCGCGCGCGGCTGGTCCATGCAGACGCTTATATTGGTGGCAAAGCGGTCGCCGGACGACTGCAGATCGCCCGTCCACTGGATTAAGTTGGCGCCCGTGGCAGGCGTGAGTACCAGGTTGGTCGCCCAGGCGTCCTTCCGGTGCCAGGAGGATGGCTGGTTGATCGAACCGGCCGCCCCCTCCGTCGCAAGATTTAGCCAGTACTTCGTATGCCATTGCCAGGCCAGAGCAGAGTTGTTCATGGGATTGAAAGTGTTTTATAATAGTTCATGGTAA
>CAYSHQ010000422.1:0-1970 GCA_964430835.1 uncultured Lentisphaerales bacterium | reverse complement strand
CCAGTTCCGATAAAGCCGCTGCAAACAGTCTTTTCAACCGGCGAAACCAGCACTTCATTTGTGACCGACAAAGCCACCCCGGCCCCGGATTGCACCCAATAGCTATTATCTGCGATGTAACCGGACCACGCGCCACCAGGGCCGCCGGTCACGGCAGCATACGTGCCGGGCGCCACGCCGCCTGAAACGGCCAGCGCCAGACTGGCCGATGTGATCCGATGCAAAAGTGCCACCTCGTTCGACGACAAACACCGGTTGTAGACGCTGAAGTCATCCATCATGCCTGTCCAGGGGAAGAGCTCTACCGGCCCACACCATGACACATGGACGCCGCCGATGCTTGGCCCCAATGTGTCGTAAAACCATTGGACGGGGCCCCGGCACCCCTGGCCTGAGCCAACCTGTTTACCGTTGATGTAAAGCGTGGCATTTGTCGTAGCGTCATCGTACGTCGCAGTGACATAATACCACCGGTCGATTGCCAGACCGGCATACTCGACTGCGGGTACTTGCGACGGGTAGGTTAATGATGTGTTATATACGTTCTTGAGCCACAGTTGCAGCGTACCCTCTCTGGTTACCCAGAGCTGAAAGTTCTTAGCAAACAGAATCATGGATTTATCAATGGGGTGAGGATCAGAAGGCAGAGCGGCCAGAAAAACCCAGGTCGAGAGGGTGATTGGGCCGACGCCATCATCGCCATTCAGATCCCCCCTGAGCACATTGACATCAATCGCCGTGAAATTCCCCGCATTACGATCAGCAAGCGTGCCGTGATCAAACACCGCCGCACCTGGAAGAACGCCCTTATACAACCAGCCGAATCGTTCCGAATTCCAAGTCTGCCCAGCGTTTTCTTTGCCTGCAAAACTCTCGTCTACCAGATAGCCGTATTGAAAATAGTCGAACGGATAGTACAAAACTTCTCCGATAGACAAGTTGGTCATGGACCCATTCAAGAAGCGACGTCGGCCCATGAACCACCGCTCGTCACGCTCGGAATTGTCATGCCAAACGGCGGACTGATTCGCAAAAGCAGACGCGGTTTCGGCCGGGCTTGTGACGAAGACCGGCATTGTAATCGTAAACGGGGCAGGCGCAAACTTGCCGGTGGGCGTGATATAAAACGTCACCGTGTAGGTGCCGGTCTGTTTGACCACCTGCGAAACCCTGGTCCCGGTTCCCGTAATCGCCCCATACTGACTGGAGATGACCCAGGTGGTTGTGTAACTGTTGTGCGCGTAGTCCACCCCGCTCGTGGTCGCTGCGATGGAAGCACCCGCCGCGTTCGACACACTCGACCCGTCGACCGCGAACATCGACCTCGTCCATCGAACCTTCCCATCCTTGGCAATGTCCACGTTAATCTGAACGGAGATGGTGGCAGTGCCATCCTTATCCAAAGAACAGCAAGGATCATCGTCGAGCGCGGTATCGGCCGTAATCTCAGCAGACTGCAGGCTGATCTCCGTGTTGATTTCCCTCTTTGGATCGGTCGTGACAGGAGGGTTGACTGCGGCAGGTGTAACGAACGAAAAGAGCATTACACTTACGGCAAACACCAGACACAAGACGAAGGCGCGTTTACTAAAATTCATTACTTATACCTCAACTGAAACCCTCAACGAAGAGCGTACGGCAACCCGATCGACGCGTAATATGCCTCACCAATCATGACACCGCCCTGCCAAGCCATAACGACGTGGCAGGAAGATGCCAAGGTGCGGAGCGGATGGATCATATTGAAACGGTAATCGCCGGGATCCCCAATCTGTGCGGCGTTCAAATCGCGCACGATGGTCAAGTCGTCAAACGTGACACCTGCCACGAAGCTGGAGATCTCGACCGTGACGGTCCCGGGAAGACCGAGGCTGACCAGGCGATCCTGCCAGACCTGAGCTGTGCCACGCGTCTCAACGACTCGCATGTAAGAGTCCACCGCCGCTTGGAGCCAGAAGGTGTCCAGACGG